>CAMLNG010000197.1 GCA_946481195.1 uncultured Chromatiaceae bacterium | reverse complement strand
GGTGTCATTGAGCGGGTCTTTGGTCTGCCGCAGCAGGGGGCCCGATGAATAAGCTGCGTTCGCTCCGGCAACAAGGCGTCGCTTTGATTGCTGTGATGATGGTGGTGGCCTTTGTGGTACTGATTGCGGTCAGTATGAGCGGGCGGTTACAGCTCGAATTGCAGCGCCAGATCAATTTGCAACAACGCCAGCAGGCGATTTGGCTGGCGCTTGGTGCTGAGCAATATATTCAGCGGTTACTGAAAAAGTCCGTCGCGGGCAAGGAAACCACTAACCTGAGTCAGGAATGGGCCACACAAGGGGCGGTCTTTCCGGTGGAGCAGGCGACAATTAGCGGCACTGTCACCGATTTGCAGGCTTGTTTTAACCTGAATTCGTTATTGCCGGCGGGCAATAATAATCCGGGTACTAACCCGGATGGCAATCCAGGTGGTAATCCAGGTGACAATACCGGCGGCAAGGACAACCCCAATAATGCAGGCGGTGACGGGGGCGCGACTGGCAACAACGGCAACGCAGCCAATCGGGGAAAACCCGGCCAGCAGACGCCGGCACAACAGGCATTTTTGCGTTTGCTCGAGCAAAATGCGCTGGATTTATCAATGCCGCCGGATTATCTGGTGGCGCGGGTGACCGACTGGCTGGACCCGGACAGTACGCTGCAAAGTGCCGGTGGCGCCGAAGAGAACGACTATGCCGCACTGGAGATGCCGTATTACAGTGCCAATAGTCTGATGGTCAGTAAATCCGAACTGCGGGTCATTCTGGATATGACACCGGCAGATTACGCGCTGGTCGCGCCGCTGGTTTGTGTGATCCCACAGGTCAGCACGCTGCAGCTCAACGTCAATACGATGACAGAACAACAGGCACCGGTATTAGCCGCATTGATCCCGGGCTTAAGTGAAGAAGACGCCAAAAGCGTCATTAGCGGCAGACCAGAAAAAGGCTATGACAGCGTTGATGATTTTTTCAGCAGCAACAGTGCGGTGTTCAGTCAAACCCCGACCGCTGAAGTGAAGGCGTTGTTTGCCGTGAAATCGGCATATTTTCAGGCAGAGATCAGTATTGATACTGCCGACAGTAATTTTAGTATGACCAGCCTGCTGAAACTGGATGATGAACAGGTGCAGGTCGTGGCGCGGCGCTTTGGAGGCCCAGGGTGAGTGAACAATTAATCATCAGACTTGGCAGTGTGCCGCAACAGCCGTTGTGGTGGCTGATCTGGTCGGCAACGTCGGCCGAAGTGATTGCCTCCGGGCAGCTGGCGGATGCCAGTGAACTGACCGGCCTGGCCGAGCGCATCGGCGTCAGCCGGCCTTTAACCGCTTTATTGCCGGCCTGTGATGTGGTGCTGAAAGAAGTGGCCTTACCGGGCAAACCGAACCGGCAAATGCTGCAGGCTTTGCCTTATATGCTGGAAGAAGAGCAGGCCGAAGATATCGAACAGCTTTTGGTGTTACCGGCGCAGACGATTCAGCGCGACAACCAGTATCTGCAGCAGGTCGCCGTGCTTAGACGCAGCCTGCTTGAGCAGTGGCTTGAGTTGTTACAACAAGCCGGTTTTGCGCCGCGCCGTTTATTGCCGGACGCGCTTTTATTACCACTCATGGAACAGCCGGTTGCTGTGCAGCTCGGCAGTCAGTGGTTGCTGCGCCACGGTGACTGGCAGGGCAGTTGTATTGATGACAGCTGGTGGCCGGATTATCTGCAGCTGGCGGCATTACCGGAAGTGCTGAGTTACAGTCCCTGGCCAGACAGCTGCAATGCCCAGCCCCATCAGCTGGCGCCGGCGGAGTTGCCACTGGCCTTGCTGGCTCAGCGGCTGGAAACGGTGTCATTTAACCTGCTGCAGGGTGTTTATACGCCGAAGAAAGCCAGTAACAAATATTGGGCGCAGTGGCGCTTAAGTGGCAGTCTGGCTGCGGCCTGCGCTGTGTTGTATTTGAGTCTGGTTGGCGCGGAAGCCTGGCAGTTCAGCCGGGAAGCGACTGCAGCCCGCGCTGAGGCCAGCGCTTTGTATAAACAACAGTTTCCGCAGGAACGCATCGTCAATCTGAAACGTCAGGTTGAACGCAAACTGGCGGCCAGCGGGGCGCAGGGGCAGTATAGTTTGCTGGCCATGCTCGGTGGCATGACACCAGCCTTGGGCGGTGCTGAACCTGTGGTGCTGAATAACCTGAAATACGACAGTAAAAAATCTGAATTAAAGCTGCTGGCCACTGCCGGAAGTTTTCAGCGTTTTGAAGCGTTAAAAGCCCAGCTACAGCAGCAGGGTTATCAGGTGGATCAGGGCGCGCTCAGTCAGATTGACGGCAAAGTGCAGGGCACGCTGACGCTGCGGAGCAAATCATGAAAGCAGTTTTATTATGGTGGAACAGCCTGCAACGCCGGGAACAGCAATTGTTAAGTGTGTTGGGTGTAGTCGGTGGTATAGGTTTGTTTTATGCGCTGGTGTGGTTACCACTGCATCAGGCCCGTGACAGTCAGGCGCTGGCGGCGAAGACCGCGGCTGAGCAGCTGGTCTGGCTCAAAGGCAAAATGCCACAGCTGGCCGCCGCGCCGGCTGGCGCTGCCGGCGGCAGCCTCAGTGACAAAGTGTCGCAAAGCAGTCAGCAATTTCAGATCAAAGTCAGCCGGATGCAGCCAAAAGACGAGCAGCTCGATCTGATGCTGGACGATGTGCCCTTTGAGCAATTACTGCGCTGGTTGCAGCTGCTGCAAGGCGAACATGGCGTGCGGCTGGTGCAGCTGGAAGTCACAGATACCGACATGCCGGGTGTGGTTCGGGTGCGGCGCCTAGTGTTGGAATAGCTGTTGGAATAGTGGCCGAAATAACACGAATTGCCAGATGACCGCAGATATGGTCGCAGGAATAAAGAGAGATTGATGAAGAAGTTCGGATTTATCGTCACTGGCATGCTGGCCTATGTGATTTTTATGGCTGTGTTGACGCCGGCCTCGGTCTGGCTGAAATTAGTTTCGCTACCGCCGGAAGTACAGCTCGGCAAAGTACAGGGTACTTTGTGGCAGGGGCAGATTGATGTATTGTCGCGGCCGCCGGTTTATCTGACTAACCTGCGTTGGCAGCTGGAGCTCTCGTCATTATGGCGCGGCCAACTCGGTGTACAGCTCAATGCCGGTGATGTCAAAGACGACAGTCAGCCTTATCTGAATCTGAGTGGTCAGGTAAGCCCTGGCAGTTATGCGTTAAAGCAGGCGACGCTACGCTGGCCGGTGGCTGGCATTATGCGTAATCTGCAGCTGCCGATGCCGGTGGATGCCAGCGGTGCTATCGTGCTGAATATTAAAAACTTTACCAAAGGCGAGCCTTATTGCTCTGCCTTAGATGGCAGCGCCAGCTGGCAACAGGCAAGGTTAAAATCGCCAATCGGCTGGCTGGATTTACGTCAGATAGACGCCACGCTGAGCTGTGAACAAGGCAATCTGCGGCTGGTGACAAAACCAGATAACCCACTGGCATTAGCAGTGACAGCCGACGTGATGGCTGGTCGTTATCAGTTGGCCGGTACGTTAAAACCGGATGCCTCGATGCCCAAAGAAGTCCATGAAGCGATGCGTTTTGTGTCACAACCGGATGCCGAAGGTCGTTACACCATTCAGTTCGGTGGCCAGATCCGCACGCAGTAGCCCTTGATAAATTAGAAATATAAGTGATAAAAATATTATAAATTAATTAACAAGTTGTATATTTGTAGGTCCGTGTTATTGGTGTTCATGCAGATTGTCTGCACGAATATTAACAAGGACTTTTAGAATGAAATTAAATCAGCTGACGGCTACGCTATGTTTAACGATATGTGCATTTTCAGGATACGCACAAAACAATGAAGAGCTGGTTACTGGTTCGCTATTAAACGGCCACAGCATTGTAACGCCAGAATACAAACATATTAGTGGTGATATTAAACAGTATCTTCTCGATAATGGCCTGACGGCAGACAGCTTGTTAGACAACAATGAGCTAGCCGATGCAAGCAAAGAACAATTGTCAGCTGCCCCACCTTCCTGGACTGACTATATAAGTTTTAACATGACAGCGATGCAATTTATTAACAGAACTACGGAATGTCGTTGGGCAATAATGGTTGTTTATGCTTCAACCGGGTACAGTCAAGTTTTCCATCATCGTGCTGAGCCATTCGTATCATTTGGTTATCCACCAGGCCCGAGTATTGGTAAAAAAGGAGGTTGGGTGACTAAAGAAGCACTAACAACCTTGCCATGTACAGATACACCACCGGGTATCCCATTCTAAATTAATTTCCAAAAAAAGAAGCCTTCCACTTACTGTGGAAGGCTTCTTAAATTTAATGTACCGGCGCTGCCAAAATATCTGCCACTAAATCCCGGTAGTCGGTGATGGCCGGAAATTCCTCAATCTGCCGCACCGGCTGCTGGCTGTCCGGATTGGCGACTGCCAACAGATGGGCAATACCAAACTGCTGTGCCGCGTGCAAAATCGGCAGGCTGTCGTCGACAAACAAGGTGCGTTTGGCGTCAAAACCAAGCTGGGCCTGTAGCTGTTGCCATAATTCCTGTTGTTCTTTGGTCACGCCAAATTCGTGGGTTGAAATCAGTTCGTCGATATAAGCAGCAAGCGGCGTCAGTTCGACTTTTAATGACAGGCTGTCCGGGTGCGCATTGGTGACCAGCACGATACGGCGGCCACTTTGCTGCAGCGCCTGCAGGAATGCCGGCGTGTCTTCACGCATGGCGATTTTGTTGCTGATTTCGCGTTTGAGCGCAGTGATCGGTAAATTCAGCCGGCGTGTCCAGTAGTCGAGGCAATACCATTCAATTTTGCCCTGCAACACGGCGTATTCAGCTCGCAAGGTGGTGCGGGCTTCGGCCTCGTCGATGCCGGTGAGTTCACTCCAGCGTTTGGGTAAATGCTCCAGCCAGAAATGGTTATCAAAATGCAGGTCGAGCAAAGTGCCGTCCATATCCAGTAAAACAGTATCGATCGCCGACCAATCCAGCATAGGTTTTTCCATCTTTCCGATTTATAGTAGTGCAGGCAAAGTGAAGTGCCATTGTAGCAGAGGCAGAGCTATGGCGGACAAACCGCATTCAAGGCAAAAACCGCGCATTCTGGCGCAGGAAATCGTGGCACAAAGCCGCCTGTTTAAGATTGAACAAGTGCAGTTGCAATTCAGCAATGGCGAAGAGCGTTTATTTGAGCGGATGCGCGGTTCCGGTCGCGGTGCTGTGATGGTGGTGGCCTGCCCGGATGCGGAGCATTTTTACCTGATCCGTGAATATTGTGCCGGCACCGATGATTATCAGCTGGGCTTTCCGAAAGGATTAATAGACCCGGGCGAGACGGCCCTGCAGGCCGCTGACCGCGAACTGAAGGAAGAAGCCGGGTTTGGTGCAAGCTGGTTGCACGAGCTGCGTAGCGTCGCGCTCGCCCCCGGATATTTTAATGCTACAATGCAGATTGTGCTGGCCGGCGGCCTTTATGCCGAGCGGCTGGAAGGTGACGAACCCGAGCCATTAGAACTGGTGTTATGGCGCTGGGACCAACTGGACGAATTGCTGGCACAGGCCGATTTTACTGAAGCTCGCAGCGTGGCCGCCTTATTCCTGGCCCGCAAATATCTGGACAGCCACCCCGATGTTTTTAAGTAAACTGCTCGAACCGGTAAAAGCCACAGCGCAACAAGCGGGCGAACGTTTGTGGCAGATGTATCTCAGTGGCGAAGTTCAGGCAGAGACCAAGGCGGATAACAGCCCGGTGACTGCTGCCGATTACGCCGCCAATCAAATCATTATTGAACAGTTATCCGAACTGACCCCGGACATCCCGGTAATTTCTGAAGAAAGCCATCTGGTGCCGCTGGCACAACGCCAGCACTGGCCGCGCTATTGGCTGATTGATCCGATGGACGGCACGCAGGAGTTTGTCGCCCGCAGCGGCGATTTTGCCGTCAGCATCGCGTTGGTTGAGCATGGCTGGCCGGCCCTTGGTGTGATTTATTGGCCGAAAGAACAAGTCTGGTACTACGCGACGCGTGGCCATGGCGCTTTTAAACAACAACGCCATCTGATTAATCACATCAAAGTGCGGCAGCACCAGGAGGGCGACCCGCTGCGCATTGCGGTCAGTCGCCGCCAGCCCCAGCACCTGATCAGTGCCTTACTAGCACCGCAGCAACAGGCTGAATTTATTGCGCTTGGCAGTTGTTCACTGAAAAGTTGTCTGGTGGCGGAAGGTGGTGCGGATTGTTACATGCGGCTTGGCCCGACCGGCGAGTGGGACACTGGCGCAGTGCATATCATTGTCGAAGAAGCTGGTGGCCGTATTCTCGACAGCCAGTTTTTTCCACTCAGTTACAATCAGCGCGAAACTTTAGCCAATCCGGACTTTATGGTGATAGGGCAGTCGACTTTGGCATGGCACGAACTTATCCAGCCACATCCGACTCCGCGCCCGATAACCGGCTAACTTCCGGCAGCACTGGTTGCTGTTGCTCCAACCGGGCGTGCCAGTGCTCTGCCGGTGCCGGCCGGCCAAACAAATAACCTTGCAGCAGCGGAAAACCGAGTTTTGCCAGAAACTTGCGCTGAATGTCATTTTCCACACCTTCTGCCACTGTGGTCAGATTCAATGCCCGGGCCAGTTGCAACGTGGTATGCAGCACTTTAATTTGCTGGCGGTGATGCGGAATGGCTGCGACAAAACGCCGGTCAATTTTCAGCGTATCCGCCGGCATATCCACTAACTGACTGAGCGATGCGTGGCCGGTGCCAAAATCGTCGATGGCAATGCTGAAGCCGTATTGGCTGAGCGCTCGCAGCCGGGTGTGTAAGGCCGGTTGTTGTGTGGCGAAATGGGTTTCAGTGATCTCCAGCTGCAGCCGTTTGGTCAGCCAGGGATAATGCGCGCTTTGTGCCAGTAAATAGGCAAAAAAGCTGTCGTCGAGTAATTCCGGGCCGGCCAGATTGATGGCGATCGGATAAAACCAGCGCC
>CAMLNG010000196.1 GCA_946481195.1 uncultured Chromatiaceae bacterium | reverse complement strand
TAACGAACTGGCGGTATTAATGGCCGCCTGCACTTCCTGCTCGGCGACGCCCATATCGACCACTAAGGCAAACTGCAGCGTCAGCACCGACGCGCCGCCACTGCTGGACGATGACATCTGTTTCAGGCCAGGAATTTGACCGAGCCGGCGCTCCAGCGGCGCCGTGACGGTGCGCGCCATCACGTCCGGGCTTGCCCCCGGATAAAAGCTAAATACCTGAATGATCGGGTAATCCACTTGCGGCAGCGCGGCTACCGGCAATTGTCGCCAGCCGAGAATACCGGCGATCAGCAGCGCCAGCATCAGCAAGGACGTAGCAACCGGGCGCAGAATAAAAGGTTTGGACAGTTGCATGGGTTATTCCTGCTGGCTGCTTTGCACCAATTCTACGTCCCGGCCCGGTCTTAACCGGTCGAGGCCTTCCATCACAATCTGGTCGCCGCCTTTGAGGCCACTGCGTACTTCCACGCGGCCATTGTCGACCACACCAAGCTCGAGCATTTTCAGCTGAGCCTTGTTGTTTTCCACCACATAGATAAAAGTGCCTTCAGCGCCATATTGCACCGCATCCTGCGGAATGGTCACAGCACCGGGCCTTGCAGCGATATTCAGTCGCACGTTGACAAACTGGTTCGGGAACAGTTGGTCGTCGCTATTGGCAAACTGCGCTTTGAGCTTCAGTGTGCCGGTAGCCGGGTCAATCTGGTTATCGAGCGTGGTCAGTTCGCCGGTGGCCAGCAGCTGTTTGTCGTTGCGATCCCAGGCTTCTACCTGCAGCGGAGCGCCGTCTTTGACTGCCATACGCAGGCTTTGCAGCTGGGTTTCCGGAATACTGAACACCACATAAATCGGTGCGCTTTGCGTGATACTGACTAAGCCTTCCGCACTGTTGGCCTGCACCAGATTGCCGGCGTCGACCTTACGTAAACCGGTTTTGCCACTGATCGGCGCCAGAATGCGGGTGTAAGATAATTCAAGTTTGGCGGCATCAATTTGCGCCTGATTCGACTTCAGCGAGCCTTTCAGCTGGTTCACTAAGGCTTGCTGTGTGTTGTACTGCTGACGGGAAATCGAGTTTTGCGTTTTCAGTTTTTCATAGAGAGCGAGGTCAAGCTCGGCGTTTTTCAGCTGCGCCACATTTTGCTGCAGCTGGCCTTCGGCCTGCGCCAGTTTGACCTGATAAGGTGCCGGGTCAATTTCCGCCAGCAGCTGGCCGGCTGCCACTTTTTGCCCTTCGGTAAAATGCAGTGCCAGCAAAGGCCCGCTGACGCGCGGTTGGACTAACACGGTATTTAACGCAGTCGCAGTACCTATGGTTTTAAACTGCACTTTTAAATCAGTGGTTTCAGCACTGATGACTCGCACCGGCACCGGTGCATTCCAGGGGTTGGCACCTGCACCCGGGCCACCTGGCCCACCAGCGCGACGTGGGCCGCGGCCTTCGCCACCAGCACCAGGTCTTTGTCCTGCTTGCGGGCCGCCAGGTTTTTGACCAGCCTGAGCCCCTGCGGTTTGCGCTGCCCCGGCTGGCGCTGCTTCATCCTGTTGCTGCCACAGATAACCACCCATCCCGGCGGCTGCCAGCAACACCGCACCTGAAACCAACCATTTTACCTGCATCTTTCCCTTTCCAACTATTTTGTGTCAGAGCACAAAACCCGCCTGTAAGGCTTGCTGTCGCTCTGCCGCGTTTAATGTGATGGCCCCTTGCTGCTGAGCCCGCGCCAGATGCAGACAATTGCTGATCTGGGCACCAACCCCTTCAGATTGCCAGCTGTGTTGATTCAGCACCGCGGCAATGACCCAATTTTCAAAACCCCATAACGTCAGCAAAAACGCCGACACTGCCAGATAACTGGAACGGCCGGCCGGATTACGTTCGCTGAGTTCAGCGTCTCCCGCCGCGCGGCCATTTTGTAACAACACCAGCTTGCCGAAACCGCTGAGCAGCGCGGCAATAAACACCTGGTCCTGCAGCATCCGGCTAAAACCTGAACTGCGGGCATAACTGCGCGCCTGTCCGGCTTGTGCCAAAACCTGATCCAGCAACTGCTGGCGTTCGGCTTGCTGATCTTCCGGCACTTTGCCGCCTTTCATGGCCAGCACCACCACCAGGCTGCGCAGGCTCTGATAACCGAGCCGGCTGATCGCCACTTCCAGATTCCAGGTTTCGCTGACAAAGCCCATATAAGGCGAATTCACTAACTGGAATAACCGGGATACGACCAGCGGATCTGTGCTGATCAAGCCGGCCACCGCAGCAGCACTGACGTTGGCCTCAGCCAGTAACTTATCCAGCTCCGTCAGTAACGATGGCAACTGCGGAAAGTCATACAGGCCGCCAACCAGCCGGCGTTCCTGCTCGCCGAGCGGTAATTCTGACAAGCGCGCCGCATTGGCAAACAACTGCTGTAAATGGTCGGTATTCAGTTCATTGCCGATAAAACTGTGAAAATGACTTAAATGCCCCAGCACTACATCGTCATGCTGTGGGTCGGTTAAAATCACCCGCAGTGCCAGCGGCGCCTGAAAACACACCAGCCGTTTATCTTCCAGACTGCAGCTGGTACTGAGCCCATCAAAAATCAATAAATCAATCTGGCTGTCGAGTCTGGGCGCCTGCAGATAACTGCCCACAGTCGGGAAAAACTTACATTGCCACAGATGGGCTTTTTCCAGACATAAATGCCGCACCAGGCTTTGTAATGACGGATTGATGCCAACAACAACTACTTGAAACATTTGATGATTCTCTCCATAGCAGTCACGGCAGCTGCACTGTAGCAGCAGCCTCGCCGTGTTCGTAGTGAATTTACAAAACCTTTGCATGGCGACACGCCGGCTTCATTAGCATAGTCAGTCAGGCCTGCACCAGAGGTTGTACCGCCAGACTCGACAGGCAGACCGGCAAACGGGCTGTCTGCCAGACTGTGTGCTGTCTGACGCGATTTAAGGTAACAGCTGCACTGCCAGGCCCAACAGCACCGCAGCGCCAAGCGCCAGCTGTGCCAGCCACTGCCGCCAAAGTTGCTGCCGTGCCAGCCACCAGCAGAAAACCAGCACCGGCAGCAAGGTCAGCACAATGGCCAGGCGCCAGGGCTGACTGTCCGGCGGCAATCCAAGCCAGAGCTCTGCACTGAGCCTTAGTTGCGTCTGCCATAAAGTCCACACCAAACCGCCCCAGACGGCCAGGCTCAGCAACACGGACGCGCTACTGAGTAACCCTGCGCGACAAACCGGCTGCGGCCTGCCACTGAGCCAAAACCACAACCCGGCCAACACAGGCCAGACAATGCCGAGCAGCGCACTGAGCAGCAAGCTCAGCACCAAAGCCAACAGCAGCGCAGAAGGCTGCGCCTGTTGCAGCGATGCCAGCGCAGACGCGACTGTCGGGTTCGGCTCCAGCGCGGTGACCAGATAAGGCTTCGCGACTTCAGCTAAACAACCGGGTGGCCCAAACCGTTCAGGCGCCCGGATAAAATCCCCGACCATTTTACGCAGGCAAGGCCCGGCACCGCGCACGCCATGTAAAGCACCGGGCACCGCGACCAGCTGGCTGTGTGGCCCCAGCCACTGCGACAGCACCAAAGCATCCGGCTGAAATACATCCAGACCAGCGGCCAGCAGCAAGACCGGTGTTCTGACTTTGGCGGTTTCCGGCACCTGCGGTACCTGCACCGGTCCGGGCGCAGCCCCGGTTGCGGCGCTGGCTGAAACGCCAAAGGCAGCGCAAAGGCCTTCCGGCAGGCCAAACAGCTGCTCCAGACTATCCGCCCTGCCCTGATGATAATAACGTTGCCGGTCGGCACACTCGGTCGCCATCGCCGCGGCAAACTGGATGCCCGACGGCTGCAGCATGGCTTCGGCCCAGGGAGTTAGCAGCGTTGTCTTGCGCTGACTAACCGCCTCCAGCCACAGGGGTAACAAGGATAAGGGTTCTTCTGCGGTTGCCGCCGCCATTACCGCCAGCCGCAGCTTGTCCGGGGTCAGCAGCAAAGAACCGGCTTTGCTTTCCAGCTGCAGCGGCTGCTGCGTTAATGTGCTGACAGCACGGTTAAACAGATCAGGCATGGCACCAAAGCGCGACGCACAACCCGCTTGTTGCTGGCAAAGCTGGTCAAGCTGGCGCAGCCACTGGTCCTGTTGCAATTTAAACGAGGTCAGCAGCTCGTCCGGCGGATACACCGAATCCAGCGTCACAGAGGCCAGCGCCTTTGGTGCTACCGCCAGATACTGCAGCGCAACCACTGTGCCGTAAGATACTGAATAGACATGCCATTTTTCGATATTCAGCTGTTCACGCAGCAATTCCAGATCCTGCACTGTCTGTACAGTGCCAAAGTCCATAGGGCTGTAACCCTGAGTCAGCATCTGTTGCTGGCATTGCAGCAGCGCGGCGCGCCGCTGCTGCACCAAGCTGCTGTCGTCCGGGCTTTGTGCCAGCGCTTTGCTGAGCTCTGCACCAAGCTGCGGGCAAAACAACGGGGTGCTGCGGCCGGACCCGCGCATATCGATGGTGATAAATTCATGTCCCGGCGCAAAGTCACCTGCGGACAAGCCGGTGAACCGCGTCATTTCCCCGCCCGGACCACCATGTAAAAACAACACAGGGGCAGCGCCGGCTTTAGGCTCGGTGGCCGCTTTGCGTACCACCGCCAGCTGAAACTGACTGCCATCCGGGCTTTGCACTTTCAGCGTGCCACATTGCAGCCGCGCCGCCACGGCGGCGGAGGCTACCGGCAGATCACAAGGCTGCGCCTGATACGCCGGGATCGGCTCTGTTGTGGGCGTTGCTGCGTCGGCTTCTGCCGCCGCGCTCGCCGCAAAACTGAACGATAATCCAGTCAGCACAGTCAAAAACATCAATCTGATCATGCAGTTTTATCCTTTTTTCCGGCCTGTTTCGAGCCTATACCAGCACGCGACACTTGGCCAGTCTGGGCCAGTTCGGCCAGCGCCAATGATCGTTACTGATAACAACCCGGCTCGCGCGGGCAACTGTTGCCGCGGCTACAAATCAGCTGCGCCGGTTTGTCCAGCGAGCGCGCCACCCAGTTGATATTCAGAATGTTACTAATGGTCGTCAGCGTCGAGCGGATAGCCGCCGGCACTGCGACTTTGCCGCCACCTTTGACGCAAAGCTGTTTCATTTCCTGCGCCAGACTGTCGGCGTCAATGCCCTGCGCACTGATGGCCGGATTTAAATCCACCCCGGCGCAAAGCACATGCGGGTTGCCGGCCAAATCCATCACTTTGGTCGATTCACAGCAATAAATCCGTGGCTGGCCCTGCACGTCCAGCAGGGAAAGCTGCGCCGAATGCTGCTGCGTCGCCGCTTCAAACATGCGAAACACCGCCCAGTGCTGGCAAGGGTCTTCGACCTGGCGCATATTGCCCCAGGGTAGCGGAATACCATTGCCGCGATACACGGCTTTGAGTTTGCCGGGCGTGTAAGCATCAAAATAATGCCAGTGCTGATAAGGCGACACCGCCGTCATCCGCCGCATCGCCACCGACGCTGACACTCCGGCGGCCTGATGGGTACTGATCTCATAACCGTGGCGGTCCAGCAGCTGGCGAAACGGCAATTTGGGGCAAAGCAGCGCGCCGGCAAAAAAACTCGATTCAAAATCGCGCCAGGCATGCAGAATATCCTGCGGCGCCAGATTGGCATTGCCGTCGGAGGATTCCTGCGCACCACCAACCCGCATGCTGCTTTTCACGCCGTCTTTGTTGTGCAGCACCGCGTGGCCGATATGCACCGCCAGCTCGTATTTCAGCCGCGTCGGGTGCTGCTCCAGAATGCGGTTTAAATGCAAAGTGCCGGGCGGCAGGAAATAAGACGTCTGCACGTTTTTGCTGCGCACACCAAGTTCGTCCAGCAGTTCTGTCGGCACTTCAGTAAACCAACGCACCTGCAGACCGACTTTTTTCGCGATCTGCAGCAGTTCTTCGGCACTCAGCGGCATGCGTTTCTGGCCAATTTCTTCGGCCGCCCGCTCCAGTTCCGGGAAATGGTTCTGATGATGTTCCTGATGGGCGCGGATCAGCAGCTGGGCAAACTGACGGCCACCGGTACCGGTTTGTGACAACAGTTCCGGAATGGCAATTTGCAGAATGTCCGGCGCGAACAAAAAGCCCGGTTCCAGCGCCATGCCGGAAATGCCACCGCGGCTGCCTTTGGCCGGCGTCAGATCATGGCCGGCGTCGATGCCGTCTAAAAACCAGTCCGGTGATTTTTGAAAAACTTCAGCGATCACCGCCAGCATTTCCGGCGACGGTACCCGCTTGCCGGTTTCAATCATCGACAAATAGGACACTGAAGGCGCGTACTCCGCATTGATGCGGATACAGCGCGTGGACAGGTCATCCATAGTTAAGTTATTGCGTTTTCTCAGGTTTCTGATTTTAGTCCCGAGAAAATGTGACTGGCGTAACAGGCTTTTTGCATTGGTCATTTTGTAAAATTCACACTGTGAAGTTTTAATTGTGAAATTTCGCTCAAAAACAACATAGACTGTTTTTCAGGCAATCACAACAGCCGCCATGCCCGCCACCCTACCGGGCCCAACAGACAAAGAGTGAGCGAGGATAGAACCATGACCATGACCGCACTGCACATTGAAACCGACCCTATGATCCAGCAACAGCTGCAACAACTGACAGCGCTGAACGACGCGCATCACCGTCAGGTGCTGGATTACTCCAAAGCCATGCTGGATAAGCTGTTTCCGCTGGAACATGGCTCGCATCAACAGGTGAAAAGTTATGTGGTCTATTATCAGCATCTGCTGGCATTTTTTGCCGACGGCCAAAGCACAGGCCTGAAAAATCCGGCGCAGTTTGTTGCGCTGTGTGGCAGTAAAGAACAACCACAAACTTTGTTATTTAACGACGGCAGCCGCCATCTGGAAATCAGCCTTGGCCGCCACAGCGACACAGGCAGCGCAGACTGCGCCGGCATCGAAGATATTCAGCTGCAGCTGGCCGGCGATGAATGGTT
>CAMLNG010000195.1 GCA_946481195.1 uncultured Chromatiaceae bacterium | reverse complement strand
TAGGTATAATCAGTTTTTTATTTGTGCCGGAGTCGTTGTGTTTCATATCGCCTTGTTTGAACCCAAAATTGCGCCAAATTGTGGCAATATTATCCGTCTTGCGGCCAACACTGGCTGCCATTTGCATTTAATTGAACCGCTAGGGTTTGATTTTGAAGAGAAAAAGCTGCGGCGTGCTGGCCTTGATTATCATGATTTGGCCAATGTCACCCGGCACGCCAATTATGCGGAAATGTTGGCTGCCGTAGCGCCATCACGGGTACTGGCGCTCACCACCAAGGGCAGCCGGCCACATACCGAATTGCAGTATCTGCCCGGTGATTTGTTATTGTTTGGTTCAGAAACCTCTGGGTTGCCGGATGAGATCCGTAACGCTATCCCGGCGGAGTTACGGCTGCGGATTCCAATGATGCCGGATGCCCGCAGCCTCAATCTGGCCAATTCGGTTGCCATTGTCTGTTATGAAGCCTGGCGCCAGCAAGGGTTCAGCGGCGCTTTTTAACCAGCGAGTTGTCATATCCGGCACAGGAGCCTTGGATGAATAAGCAGGAATATAATCTGTGGGTACGCCGCTCCGGCATGCTGACCATTGCCTTTGCGCTGACGATTGTCGCTATCAAACTGTTTGCAGCAATTGATACCAATGCCGCTTCTATGCTGGCGTCGCTGATGGATGCGATGATGGATGTTGCGGTTTCGACACTGAATTTTATTGCGCTGCGTTATGCATTAAAACCGGCAGACGATGACCACAGATTCGGCCATGGCAAAGCCGAAGCTGTCATGGCGTTATTTCAGGCTGCTTTTTTAGCGGGAGCGGCTTTTGTACTTTTGTATCAAGGGTTTAACCGATTTTTCGTGCCGGCGCCAGTCGGTGAAATCAGCAACGGGATTTGGGCCATGGTGCTCTGCAGCGGATTGACCCTGACCCTGGTGTTGCTGCAACGCTGGATCATTGCCAAAACCGGCTCGCTGGCGGTTAACGCCGATCAGGCGCACTACCGTGGCGATTTACTGATGAATGCTGCAGTGTTACTGGCGCTATATCTGGTGCAGAACAGCCTGTTATGGGCTGATGCGGTGATCGCTATCCTGATTGCCTGTTATCTGCTGTTTAATGCCGCGCAGCTGCTGCGTGAAAGCATGGTGCATTTACTGGATGAAGAATTGCCGGAGACAGACCGGCAGCAGATCCTGCAACATCTGCAGCAGATGCCTGGGGTGCTGGGTGTCGACCAGCTGCGTACACGCCGGGCCGGCCCGCGGGTATTTGTGCAGCTGCGCTTGTTATTGCCGCAGGACTGGAGCCTGCAAAAAGCCCATCAGGTGACGGATTTGGCCGAACAGCAAATTGCAGCGCTTTATGCCGATGCGGAAGTGATTATTCATCCGGACCCGTCGTCGCATGCTGCACCAGCCACTGATTCATCAGGCTGAACACTTGTTCCCGCTCGGTGTCAGTACCGGCCAGTAGTTCGTGTCTGGCACCGGGAATTTGCTGCAATGCAATACCTTGTTGCTGCGCCAGCCTATTCTGGGCGCTGTTTGCCACGACGGTATCCGCGCCCGCCTGCAGGATCAACATCGGCAGCGATGGCCGGCGGCCCTCGCGGATCTGCGCACAGGCGCGCAGTGCCGCATCAAGCCAGGCCCAACTGACACCACCGAGCTGATACGCCGGATACTGTTGATACAACTGACGAAACCACTGATAACGTTCAGCGCTATTGGTTAAATCATTGCCGGCAAACGGCTTTGACTGATAACGCGTCTGCCCCGGCACAAACCAGCCATATTTACTGCAGCACCGGTTTAGCTGATGCATCAGTCTGGCGAGCAATGCCGCTGCTGCCGGCACAGGTCCGGCCGGAATGCCAAACATTGGCGCACTGAACACAGCGGCATCGACCAGTGGCAACGCCGTGGTTTGCAGGTAACGATACAAGATGGCGCCCCCCATCGAATGGGCTAACGCCAGCATCGGCAGGTCGGTTTGGCTGCGGATATGGCTGATGGCCAGCGTCAGGTCGTCAACATATAACTGGAAATCGCTGACATCCCCCAACTGTGGATCAGGCGTCGGGCGCTGCGCCAGGCCCTGACCACGATGGTCCAGTACAAATACCTGATACCCACTGCACAAAGCATCCTGCGCCAGTTCGGCATATTTATGCGCCGCTTCAATGCGCCCCGGTACCAGCAGTAAAGCCGCAGCTGGCTTGCGCCAAGCTGGTAAAGTTGTTTTGCTGTACAGGCAAAAACGCACGCCATCCCGACCGGTCAGTTCAATACGGCTGAATTGCTGCCAGTATTGGTCCAGCTTCTGACTTACTGAAGGCGTCGCAATGTCGCTGGCACAGAATTGTGCCTGCAGCGGTGGAAAGTACTTCAAACAACCTGCTCCTGATGCTGGGGTAACTGCAGGCAAATCTGCAGGCCACAGACTGTATCACCCTGATGCAGGTTTTGCGCACTGATTTGGCCCTGATGTTGTTTCATCGCTTGCGCGGCGATAGCCAGACCAAGGCCGGTCCCACCGGCGCCAGCGGTACGGGCATCCGACACGCGGTAAAACGGCTCAAAAATCGCCTGCAGAGCAGTCGGCGGAATGCCGGGGCCCTGGTCGGACACACAAATCCGGACCTGACCGGCCTCCAGTTGTAGCGATAACAGCACCCGCGAGCCAACCGGACTATATTTGATCGCGTTGCGCAGTACGTTCTCTATCGCGCGCGCCAACAAACGGCTGTCGGCTTCCGCCAGACACTGGGCCGGCGCCTTGAGCTCCAGCTGCTGCTGTTTTGGTACCGCTTCAATCTGATTAACCTGAATAATTTCTTCCAGTAATTCAACCAGATCAATATCTTGCAACTGCAGCTGGTATTGACCAGCGTCGAGGCGGCTAAAGGTCAGCAGCTCGTCCAGCATACTGTCAATTTTATCCAGTTCCTGTGATAACCGGGGCAGCTGGCTACCGCCGCCCTGACGTTGTTCCAGTGCGATCGCAAGCTGGGCGCGGGTCAGTGGAGAACGCAACTCGTGGGAAATGTCCCGCAGCAACCGTTGCTGGTTTTGTAGTAAAGCGCCGATTTGGCTCGCCATGGTATTAAAACCCCGCGCCAGTTCGCCAATTTCATCACTGCGCTTTGCGGCTTGTTGCACCCGGCTGGTTAAGTCACCGCCGGCAAATTGCAGGCTCTGTTGTTGCAGCTGACGCAGTGGCCGGGTGATGGTCAGTGCCAGGCCGATACTGGCCAATGCTGACACCAATAAGAATAACAGCGGAATCGTCAGTTCCGGCAATTGCGCCAACCCGAGCAAGCCGTGCTTTTCCGGCCTTGGTTGCTGCTGATACAACACCAGAGGCTGGCCATTAAGCCGGACAAAAAACGGCCCGGCCAGGCTGATGTGCCGGTGCAGGAACAAACGGGGTTTTTCGAATTGGGAAAGCTCAGTCAGCCAGCTCTGGTCAAAACCCCGTGGCAGAATATGCGCATTCAGAATGCGCTGACTGACCGGGTCCACCAGTAACCAGCGATTGTTCTCCCGCCGGTTCAGCCGCTTTAACAGGTCGTCCACACTGTCAAAACGTTGCAGGCTATGCAACATCCGCTCGGCCTGCTCATGCACACCGGGTGGCAGCCGCCGGATCACAGTGTCGTCGAGAAAGGCTTTTGCCAACAGCCAGGCCGAGGCGATAGTGATAATTAACACCAGCCAGAACCAGCTGAACAGCCGGAATGCCAGATAACGCCACGGATTGACCCAGTTCAGTTGCATCAGCGCTCCAGAAACAAATAGCCGCTGCCGCGCAGCGTCTGGATTTTTTCATTACTGGCACCTTGTGCCAGTTTTTTCCGGATATTGCTGACATGCATGTCCAGACTACGATCATATTGCTGCAGCACCCGGCCCATGACTTCTTTGCTGAGCTCTTCTTTGCTGACCACCCGGCCGGCGTGATGCATCAGATACTCCAGCAATTGAAACTCGGTGGCGGTCAGGACAATGCCTTGGCCTTCACAATGCACTTGCCGGTTTTGCCGGTTCAGCGCGACGCCGTTGAGTTCCAGCAGCGGTACTTGTTGGTGCGAAGGTTGCTGCGCCAATTCGACCCGGCGCAGAATGGCGCGCACCCGGGCACTCAATTCGCGTGGATTAAAAGGCTTGGCCAGATAATCATCTGCGCCCAGTTCTAAACCCAGAATGCGGTCAATGTCATCACCGCGCGCCGTCAGCATCAGCACCGGACAATAGCTGGTCTGGCGCAGCTGACGCAGCAGTGATAAGCCGTCGAGTCCTGGCAGCATAATGTCGAGTAAAATCAGCTGATAGCTGCCAGTTTGTGCTTTTTGCAGGCCCTTGATGCCATCTGCCGCATGGTCGAGGCTGAAACCGTCCAGCGTCAGATAGTCGGTGACCAGCTGGCTTAACTCAGCATCGTCGTCAATCAGCAGAATATTCGGATGTTGCATCTAAAACCCTCTTCGCTACAGCAATATATTCAAACCATAGTGGCCTTGTGTGCAGTGTAAGCAGCTGACATGGCCGGACAACAGTCTTTACCAAACCTTTACCGCAGCTTTGCGTTGCTTTGCAGCCAAGCGCTTATGCTTGCATCATACAAAACAGACCCCTGTTTGTAATGTCTGAACTGACGGAGAGTACAAATGAAAGCTTTAAAAATCTTAGTTTTACCCGCTTTATTCGGTGCTGCATTGTTACTGACGCAACCTGCTTTTGCCGGCCATGGTCCACACGGCGGTGACGGCGCCACACGAATGTTAAAAGGTCTTGATCTGACCGATGCGCAGCGCGAACAGATCCGGGCACTGGTAGCAGCCAGCAAAGCTGAAAAACCAGACCTGGCGGCCATGCAGCAGCATCATGATGCGATGCAGGCACTGGTCAAAGCCGAGCAGTTTGATGAAGCGGCCGCGCGTTTACTTCTGGAGAAACAGCAAAACACTATGCTGGAACAACAGCTTGAACGGCTGAAGCTGCAGCATCAGATCCGGGCACTGTTGACCGATGAACAAAAAACCAAGCTGGATGAGCGAATGGTGAAAATGCGGGAACGCATGGCGGAACGGGCCGGGAAAGACGACTGACGTTGTAGGGGCTGTTGACGTTTGGTGATTAATTTTTGTTCGAGTTGGTGGCGTTTTGGGCGCGAAACGAGGCGCGTGGCATAGTGATTCTATGTGAGCAACGAGTGACAAAGCCCAAAGCGCCACCAAACGTACCCGCAGGGCAGCGTTTGGCAGCTCTTTCTGCGGCGTTAGTGCTCGTTTGTGTAGAATAACTACACGGCGCTCGCACTGCCTTGCATAAAAAGCTGCCGAACTGCTGCAAAAACAAACACCAAACGTCAACAGCCCCTAGTCAGTGATGACGACTCTGCCGCATCTTAAACAGCGTGGGTAAAAAAACCGGGCCGGCGCCCGGTTTTTCTATTTAGGCAACTACCACCAAAGCAGGCTTATTCCATGTCCAGTTCTTTCAGTTTACGCGTCAGCGTATTGCGGCCCCAGCCCAGGCGTTTGGCGGCATCTTGTTTGTGGCCATGGGTAAACTGTAGCGCTTGCTTTAGTACAATACGTTCAAACTCCGGACCGGCTTCAGCCAGAATATCTTCAGCGCCTGTGGCCAGTTTATGGCTGACCCACTGAGCTAATAAGTCTTGCCAGCTATGCTGGCCCTCGCCGCTGCTGATCACAGGTTTTGGCGCGCTGGTCAGCTCTGGCGGTAAATCGGACAACAGAATTTGTTTGCCAGAAGCCATCACGGTCAGCCAGCGACAGGTGTTTTCCAGTTGCCGTACATTGCCCGGCCAGTCGAGCTGTGACAGGAATTTCTCCGTCTCCAGCGCTAAATCTTTGGCTTCGACATTCATTTCCCGCGCTGCCTGCGCCAGGAAATGCCGGGTTAATTTCGGAATATCCTGTTTGCGATCACGCAGCGACGGAATATGAATGCGGATCACATTCAGGCGGTGGAATAAATCTTCACGGAATTTGCCTTCAGCCACCAGCTGTTCGAGGTTCTGGTGGGTAGCCGCGATGATCCGCACATCAACACTAACTTCCTGATGACCACCGACCCGGTAAAACTGACCATCGGCTAATACCCGCAGCAAACGGGTCTGTACGTCCAGTGGCATATCACCGATTTCGTCAAGAAACAAAGTGCCGCCATCCGCTTGCTCAAAGCGGCCTTTGCGCAAAGTCGCCGCGCCGGTAAAAGCGCCTTTTTCATGGCCAAACAATTCAGATTCAATTAAATCTTTCGGAATGGCAGCCATATTCAGCGCGATAAACGGTGATTCAGCTCTTGGGCTGTGTTTGTGCAGCGCATGGGCGACCAGCTCTTTACCGGTACCGCTCTGACCATTGATCAGCACACTGATACTGGAGCGGGACAAGCGACCGATAGCGCGGAATACTTCCTGCATCGCCGGCGCTTCGCCGATAATTTCCGGCACGTGTGATGGTGCTGCAGTGCTGGCGCGCGGTTTTTTCGCCTTCGCATGTTCCAGAGCCCGGCTAATCAGTGCGACCGCTTCGTTGACATCAAAAGGTTTGGGCAGATATTCAAAAGCACCACGTTTAAAAGCGTTGACAGCACTGTCGAGGTCCGAATGAGCAGTCATAATAATGACCGGCAGCTCGGGTGCCAGCTCCTGCAGTTTGCTCAGCAGTTGCATGCCGTCGGTGCCCGGCATTCTGATATCCGAGACGACTACTGAGGGCTGGTCAAACTCCAGCCGCTGCAGCATCAGGTCGGCAGAGGCATAACTCTCGCAGACAATTCCGGCGCGCGACAGGGCTTTTTCCAGTACCCAACGAATGGAATTGTCGTCGTCAATGATCCAGACATTCTGCGTCATGGGTTTGCTCCTTCTGCGCTAATCGGTAAATACAAAGTGAATTCGGTGCGGCCTGGCCAGCTGTCGCAATCGATCCAGCCGCCATGCTGATGAATGAGCGTTTGCGAAATCGATAAACCCAGGCCGGTACC
>CAMLNG010000194.1 GCA_946481195.1 uncultured Chromatiaceae bacterium | reverse complement strand
ATTCTGGGCGACCATCACAAAGTGCTATACCGGGATCTCAGTTCCGCGCTCTGAAGGCAAATTCTGGCTGGACAAGGGTAGAGTCTGCAGACTTCTGCCCGTTGAAAGTCATGCAGAGTCAACAGACTTCTGCCTGCGATGAGTCACCGGCCGGCTCAGAAACTCAGCGTCAGACTGACTTTGCCATACCGGCCGGATTCCAGATAACGCCGGATGCCATCACCACTAACACCGCCGCGCACAGCGCCCACGGATTGCGTGACATATTGCAGCCGCTCCCAGCGATAATATTCCTGATCCAGCAGGTTAAACACCCCGGCGGTCAGTGCCAGCTGGTCGTGCAATTGCCACTGCAGCGACAAGTCGCTGACAAAAGCGCTGTCACTTAAATAGGGCGTAGCCGCCGTTTGTGCACCACTGCTGTTGTAGACCCAGGCGTCTGAGCTGCTTTTCGCCGCATGATAACGGTTGTTCAGCAATAGCCGCACTTCGTCATGAAGCTGATAACCGACGCCGAGCACCGCAGACCAGGGCATCACACTTAACAGCGGCTCGCCATTTTGTTCTTCACCGGTCTGGTAAGTTGCTGCCCAGTTCAGCCGCCAGTTGGCGTCTGGCTGCCAGTGACCTTCCAGTTCTATACCTTTGACCACCGCGGAGTCGATATTGACCGGCATGCTATACACAGCACCATTTTGTTTGCTGCAGACACCACGTACACAGCTTTGGTAGACAGTGGTGGGGTTGAGGGTGAATTGCGCCGTCTGGATCATGTCGCTATAGCGGTCGCGAAATACAGAGAGCTGATGCGCACTGTTGTCCAGCGTCAGCTGATAAGCCAGCTCCAGGTTCAGGCTGTGCTCGGGTTTTAATGCCGGATTGGACTGCGCCGTCGGCAATGTCACTGTGTTGCCGCTGACCGCTTCCTGCAAACTGGTGGTACTGGTTTGCAGATACATATCTTCAGTCGTTGGCGCGCGAAAACCTCGGCCGGCCTGCAGACTCAGGCGTTGACGTTCATCGAGTTGATAGTGCAGCTGGGCCTGATAGCTGGCGGAACCAAAATCAACAGGCTGCACTGAACCGGTTTTATCCTGATAAGTGGCCGACAACTGTGGGTTATAGTCCAGCTGATCATAGCGGGCGCCTAAGCCCAATGACCAGGCTGTGTCAGTCAGGCTCAGCAGGTTGCGGGCATAGACAGAACGGGTGCGGATGTCGGTCACCGGCACAAAAGCCGGGTCCACTTCCAGTGTGGCCAGCGTTTTGGTCTGGCCGACAAAGCGCCGGTCTATCGCCGCTGAGCTGACCGTTTTGTTTTGCGCCTGCACACCATAAGTCCATTGTTGTTGCACCGTGTCTCCGTTTAGCTCTTTGTCAAAAGCGGCGGTCCACTGGGTGAGTTTCTGGCGAAAATCGCGGTCTTCTTCCCGAATACAAGGCGAGATATTCTGCGGGCAGGTGGCTGTCACAGTCATCCGGGTCAGGCCGTGATTGCGGCTGTTCTGATGGTCAAATTTCAGCTGCATGCTGTCAAACCAGGTCAGGCCGGCCAGATATTCATATTGCAGGCTATGTTTATCGCGTGTGCTGTCGTCAAGGCCAGTGCGGCTTAAGTAGGTCTGATCTTGCCGGGAGATGTTCTGCAGGCTGCTGTCGGACTGGAAGCTGTCGAGGCTGTAGCCGATTTTATGCTCCGGCAACAAGCTGTATTGCAGCTTCAGCAGTAAGGCCCGGCTTTCGGCGCTCAGCGGGTCAGCGCTGGTACTGCCCGGGCCTGTGACGCTGCTGTGGTGGTCATAACTTTGGCTTTCTTCGCCATCCCGGCTGCTATACACCAGCAGGCTTTCCAGCCGACCGGTGCGGGCGGCACCAGTGACGCTATGCAGCCATTCACTGTTATTGCCGCTGTACTGGCTTTTCAGTTTCAGTGCGCTGTCGTCGCCGCTGGCTTTGAGGAAATCAGCCGGGTCTTTGGTTAAAAACAACACGGCACCACCTAAAGCACCGCTACCAGCACTGATAGCGTCCGCGCCTTTGAGAATAGTGGCTTGCTTTAACGCATCCGGGTCGATGCCGCCAAGGCCGGAGCGGAAAAATTCATAAGGGGCGTGGCTGTCCGGGTCCATGGTTTCGCCAAGCGCCAGGCCGTCGACGGCGATTTTGACGCGATCTCCTTCGACCCCCCGGATGTTAAAACCAGTGGAGCCAAAGCGGCCGATATCGGTCAGGTTTACGCCAGGTACCATCCGCACTAAATCTGTGAGATTGCTGATTTGCCGGGTGTCGATATCTTTGGCACTAACCTGCTGTTGTTTTAATTGCTGGCTGGTTTTGATTTCGCTGGCCTTGATTTCGATAGCCTCCAGCGTTTTGGCACTGGCAGCATCGGCGGCGAATGCGTTGGCTGTCAGTAACACAGGGCTTAACGCCAGCATCAGCAATGAATAACGGGGTGACATGTTCGATTCCTTATCAATCAGATGTTTCATGGTCAAATGGCTGTTTTTGGGTAGTGCTCAGCCAGGCGCTGCCAGGAGACAGCACCGGTTTTTACAAAAAGCAGTTGGGTGTTGTGGTCGCTTAGCCGGATGGATGTACCGCGGCGACAGAGGCCCTGGCGGCTTCGCTGGCAGTCGCGTTGGCCGGGCGGGCGTCAATACGTACTTGCCCCAGTTCATGTTGGCCCTGCACGACCAAGGGGTGCGTTAGTGGCCAGTACAGCGGCAGTTTCAGTTGCTCACGGCCGCCGCCTTCCCGTGCGGCTTCCAGATGTAAGATGTAATCGCCGGCCGGCAGTGGCCTGCCGTCAGCCAGGCGGGCGTTCCAGACAAACTGATGCAAGCCTGGTTTGCGGGTAGCACCGGCCAGCTGGTCGTAGTTTTGTTGCGACTGTTGTCCAATCTGCCGCCACCAGCTGCGCAATTCGTTGTACCAGCGCGGTTGCTCACCAAGCAGCAGCAACTGCGCCTGCCACTGGCCATTGTGACTCAGCCAGGCACTGACATAAGGCCGTTTCGCCTGACTGGCATGTGCCGGTAATTCCAGTTGTAGCTGTAGTTGCCGGGACTGCTGATAGTCCTCTGCAGCCTGCAACTGATGAAACCAGCCAGTGGATGCCTGAAACCGCGGCGTTGCCTCGGGATCAGCTTGCCACTCCCGCCACAG
The DNA here is from genome assembly GCA_946481195.1 of uncultured Chromatiaceae bacterium. Next base: position 3,859 of record CAMLNG010000194.1, on the reverse strand, counting down.
CGCACTGTCCGTTTCCTGCTGCAGCCATAATGTGCGCTGGGTGGGGCTGGCCGAGGTCAGTGCCTGCGCCAGTAACCAGGCACGACTGAAGCTTTGACTGGTCACTGCAACCGCAGGCCCGTATTGCACCGGCCAGGCTTCAGCCGGGTACCAGACAGTATCTGTACCAGATGTGGTTAGATCATTGGCCTGCAGTAACACTTGCTGCTGCAACCGGATGGCGGTCAGTGGATTTGCGTCTGTTTTACCAAAAGCCACCACGTCCTCCGCCTCTGTAGCAAACTGCGCCTGCCAGTGGCCGAATTGCAGATGCAGGCTGGCCTGTGGCCACTTCGCGCGGATGGTGGCGAGCAGATTGTCCAGCAACACCGCCTGCGCAAACGCCTGCAGATCTGGCAATAGCCGGACATTCGCCCCGGTTTGACTTGTGATTTGACGGGCTTCCCGCCGCAGCTGGACCCGGTCCGGCAAAGCAGCGGCGCTGGCCTGACGCCAGACTTGCCGGGCTGTACCAAACCGGCAATGGTAACTGCGTTGTTGTTGCCACCAGGCTTCACATGCTTGCCAGGCCTGTTGCAATAATGCCGCATGCGCCGGCCATTGACCGGTTCTGGCAAAATGTTGTGCCGCCGGCCAGTATTGCTCGTCTTGCAAAAGTGCCCATTGCTGTGGCAATTCCGCTGTCAGGCTTTGTCGCAGTTGTTGCTGCTGTGCACTGTTAATGCCGCTGATTTTAAGCGTCAGCGGCCCGGGCAGCGTCAGCGTCTGTGCCTGCACCCAACTGCTACAAAGCACCAGCAGACTGAGGAAGGTTTTCATCTCAGGGCGCCGTCCGTGTCGCTGCTTTTGCTTTGTTATCTTTTACCGGTGTCGCCACAGGTTCAGCTGCCGGCAGCACTTCAGCGGTGTCGACTAAGCGGTTTTGATCCGTGTCCCAGCGGCTGAACATCCGTGCGCCGGACTGATGATATTCGGTCGCACTTAAGATACCGTTTTCATCTTTATCCAGTGCTTTAAAGCGGACTTCTGCCTGTTTCAGTTGCGCGCTGCGGGTTTTAGCAATTTGCTGGTCGAGGCGGTCAGTAAACTCCTGCATATATTCGGCTGGTGACAAATCACCGTTGTGGTCGACGTCAGTGCGGGCAAAAGCTTGCTGGCGGATTTGCTGATATTCAGTCGCACTCACTTCGCCATTGTTGTCCGTGTCATACATCGCCAACATGCCGCTGACACTGTGGGTGGTTGGCATCACCAGCACTGGCCGGCGGCGCGGTGGCTCTGAAGCATTTCGGCCACGGCGTTCTGGCGCCGGATCGGCTTTGCTGTCTGTTTTTGAAATCTGGCCATCCTTGTTACTGTCGATAAAACGAAAAGCACTTTGGCCCGATGCCTGATATTCAGCCAGGCTGATGCGGCCGTCCTGGTCTTTGTCCACGGCGGCAAAACGCACTTCGGTTTGTTTCAGCTGGCCTTTGCGATCTGCTGCCAGGCGTTGATCCAGCCGGTCGGCGTATTCGGCCTGATAACCGGCAACGTCAATCTGCGCGTTATGCTGCAGGTCCATGGCTGCCAGCCGCTGCTGGCGCTCAGTGAAAAACTCAGTGTGGCTGACCTTGCCGTCGCCGTTTCGGTCAAATTCAGCGATAAAATCAATTTTGGCCTGCAGTGTCGGTTGATGGGCGCGTGGTGTTTTGTGGTCTTTGGCTTGCGTTGCCGCGGCGGTTTGGGCCAGCGACGGCTGTGTCAGCAGATACAAACTGCTGACCAGTAAAAAATGCCGGATTGTTTTGGGTTGCATCATCATAGAGTTCTCCTGTTCAGGCTTATTCGGCTGCTTCAAACACCACAGTGCTGGTGTGGCTGTAAGTCGGGGCTTGGGCACCTTGCGGTGCTGGGGCGCGATGGCGGGCCAATAACAGATAAGTACCGGCTTGTGTGGGTGTCAGGCTGAATTCACCGCTGGCGTTGGTGGTGACGGGCACTGGCGCTGTTTTGTCATGGCCGGCACTGTGGCTGCCGGTCTGGTGTAACTCAAGATTGCTGCCAGCGAGCGGTTTGCCATCGAGCAGCAAAACGCCAGTGACCGGCTGGCCGGCGTACAGGTCATTCGGATGGCTGGTAAACTGCAGCTCCAGTCCTTTGCCGCTGGCTTTAAGCGCTTTTTGGTCTGGTTTGCCTTTGCTGATGTAAGTTTCGGCCCGGGTCACACTCTGAAAGTGTGCCTTCAGCGTGGCGCCTTGAGGCAGGACAAACTTCGGATCTCTGCTGTTTTCAGTTTTGCCATTGAGTTCATAGCTGTGAAACACAGCACCAAAACGCTGGCCCGTGCTGTATTTATAAGTGCCGTCTAGTTTTAGCTCATCATCCAGCACAGTGCGGCTTTTCACCGCCACCAGCTCTTTTGGTGCGCGCACTGCGCCATCCGGCCCGGTCACCTGAAATTCACTTTGATCAAATTTGGCTTCCGGCAGAAAAAACTGCTCGGCAAAAGCCGCTTCCAGACTGACCCAACCGCGTACAGGTTCAAAACTGGCAGGGGCCAGATAAGGCACATGGGCTCGCGCTGGAACTAGTGGCAGCGCGCAGCACAGCGCCAACAATAAGGGTTTTATCGACATAACAGGATGTTACCTTTTAATTGAGATTAGTTCGTATTTGCATTATTAGATCAAATGAGAATTATTCGCAATAAAAAGTGCGAAAAGAACCGAATCACAAGGGCCAAACCAGGTTTGATGTCTGAAATGAGCGAAATGCAGTCATCGAACATTCGGGGATTGTACGGCGACGCTGCGCTTGCCGTACCTACAATCGGTTCTCAAAGGTAGGTACGGTAAGCGAAGCGCCACCGTACATTTCTCAAAGTCTGCAACTGACACAAATCCACGATTTGGATATTTCAGTGCTGCTGGCATAGTCAAGGTCGACCTCTGACAACGAAACCGGCAAGCTTTTTCACAACGAAAAGTAAAAGGATCGAGATGGGCGTGTTGCAAACAAAGACCTCAGCACAGCCGCATCGGGCTGGATTGCCAGGCGGCAGCATACGCCCCCACCTTGCAAAATCAGGGCGAGCCCCCAGATCTCAACATCATCCGTGAACCAGAGCAAATACCGATGCCTTGGCTAAATGCCCGACAATCTGCTGACAAAACAGCGCCGGCCGGCGTTACCCGGCAATTGGCGGTGCTGCTGAGTGTCTTGTGGCTGGTCTGGGTATTGGCCTTGACGCTTGGTAACTCAGCGGGGCCTGTAGCAGCAGCGAAAACTCCATACAGCACGTCTTGGCAACACTTGCCCGATCAAACAGAGCCGATGTTGCTGCAAGCGCAATCTGAACGCAGCAGCCCGCAGCTATTTTTGCATGCAAAACAACAGCCTGTGTACGAACTGGTGGCCGAGCCTGTGCTGCTGATGTTACGGGTGCTGGCCTTGTTGCTGCCGGTGGCGTTGGTGGTGGCCTGGTTTATCCGCGCCGGACCCAGGCGCAGTTTCCGTCTCGGGCTATGGCGTGACGCCAATCTTTGCTGTAAACAGCAGCTTTATCACTGAAACGCTCTATTGCATTTGAAAATTTAAATTTTTCCAATCAATAGAGGTGTTTATGTCAAATTCTAAAAAAACGCCGGTGAAAAGCCGCTGGCGTCTGCTGGTGCTGCTCGTCGTGTTGTTGATCATGTTCGCCCAATCCATCGGTGTCCCTGTCGCCGCGCAAACTGCTGCTGTGGACAACGCAGCTGCAACGTCGCAAGTGCTGACGGCAGCCGAACGGAAAACGGCGCTGACCCAATTAGCTGCTGTGTTAGCTGAACACTATGTGCTGCCTGAGATGGCAACGCAGCTGTCTCAGGCGCTGCGC
>CAMLNG010000193.1 GCA_946481195.1 uncultured Chromatiaceae bacterium | reverse complement strand
ACTCAAACAGTGCTATCCCCCAAGACACCATGATCGCCACAATCAATGCGGACGACTTCAGATGTTTCAGATGACCATACCAGGCAAATGTCATGAAAATATTGCTGAGGACCAGCAGGCCTATAGTAGTTAATACCGGTGACATAATGACTCCCATCAGAACAAACTGCGCTTAGTGTACCGGCTGGCCTGTTGATTTGCATTTGTTGATGGCTGAACTAGAGTTCTCAAGACAGGTAAATCCTGTATGGATTGTCGGTAAAGCCAAGCAAAGGAACAGGACGATATGCGTCAGAATCTGCCAGTGACTCAACACGAAAGAACCTTTCCATCAGAACAACGTTTAATCTCTGCCACCAATACCTCGGGTCATATTCAGTATTGTAATCAGGCATTTGTTGAAATTAGTGGCTATAGCCGCGATGAGCTGATCAACCAGCCCCATAATCTGGTGCGCCACCCTGATATGCCACCTGCGGTTTTTCAGGGCATGTGGGAGTACCTGAAGGCCGGAAAATGCTGGATGGGGATTGTGAAAAATCGCTGTAAAAACGGTGATTATTATTGGGTGAATGCCTATGTCACGCCGATTTTGCAGCAGGGTAAAGTGGTTGGGTACGAGTCGGTGCGGGTAAAACCAACCGCGGAGCAGGTGCAACGGGCGCAACAGGTGTATGCCACGCTGGCGCAGGGAGCTAAGGTCAGCGCTTCAATGGATTTGATGAAGCTTGCTGTGCCGCTGGCTGTCGTTGGCAGTGGTGCCGCCGCAGGTCTGCTGGCTGTTGCCGCCGGTGCTGTGGCGGCAGCGGTCGCAGCCGGCGCTGTTGCTGGTGCTGTTGTGGGTTATCTGCAGTACAGGACCCGCAACGCGCAGCAACAGCTTTCGTCTCAACTGAGCAATCCATTTATGTGTCCGGTAGCAGCGCAGGTATATACCGGGAAAACGGACGCCTGGGGTCTGCTGGAACTGGCGATGATCACCGACACCGCGCATCTGCGCACTGTATTAACCCGGCTGGAAGACGCGGCTTTAACAGCTTCACGTGAATCAGCGCAGGCGCATCAGTTGTCACGGAGTACCTTGTCAGTGATCTCATCGCAGCAGCAAGAAACCGAACAAACGGCGACGGCGATGAATGAGATGACGCACACTATCGCTGAGGTGTCACATAATGTGCAGCTGACCTCAACCGAAGCCACTAACGCCAATCAGCTGACCGCACAAGGCCAGGCTGTAGCCGTGCAAACCCGCGCCGCCATTGAAAATCTGGCGCAGACTGTTCGCGGCATTGCTAAATCTGTTACTGAACTGGCCACCCAAACCGCGAGTATTACGCAGGCTGCTGAAATTATTCAGCAAATTGCTGAGCAAACCAATCTGTTAGCACTTAATGCCGCTATCGAAGCTGCGCGTGCCGGTGACCAGGGACGTGGTTTTGCTGTTGTCGCCGATGAAGTCCGGCAGCTGGCACAGCGCACTCAACAATCGACCCAGCAGATCAAACAGATTATTTTTAATTTACAGGAAGGGGCACGCAATGCTGTGGTCGCTGCTGACGAAGGAATTGTCGCCACAGAATCCGGCGTCGCCAAAGTGCTTGAAACCGAACAGACTCTCCATGGCATTATGGATGCGGTGAATCTGATTGCACGAATGGGGCACCAGATTGCGGTCGCGGTTGAAGAGCAAGCGCATGTGTCAGAGGATATTAACCGGCAAGTCAGCCGCATTGCTGATTTGGCGGGAGACGGTTATCAGCAAAGTGAACAGACGGCAGAAGTCAGCAGTGATTTGGAAAAAAATGCCGAAACTCTGTACCAGCTGGTTGAACGCTTCAAAGAGTAGCCACAGGACAGTTAATAACCGATGTAACGCAGCCAACCGAGGATCTCCCTGGCTAACCAGGGATGATCCTGCTCCACTGAGCCTGGCAACAGGCGTTGCCGGTAAATCTCTTTAATATGCTTACGCACCAGTTGTAGCCGCAAATTACCACTGTTGCGGGCAAAGGCATTATCTGTTTGCGGTAGCAGGTCCAGCGTGGGGACTTTATGCTGACTCAGCGCTTCAGCGACCTGTTCATTGAGAGTCACATCCTGCATCGCTGCACCAATCAGCACCAGTGCCTGCGGCGCCGACAGTTCTTCATTTTTGTATAGCTGATTCAGTAAAGCGCCGCTGTGACCAAGGCCTATGACAACGATAGTGCCGGGTTTGCTCTCGGCTTCGGCCATCACGATTTTCAGCCGGGCCAGCAATTGTTGCTGGTAGGTCAGCAGATTTTCAGTGCTGGTATCTGTCACTGCAGGCGGCACCATCATCGCTACGGTGTTCCAGCCAAAATCAATCAGGTCATTGCGTAGGTACTCGACAGCTCTTGGGCTGGCAGCATGTTGCGACCAGTCTGGTACCAGAATGACAGTGCCTTTGACAAAAGGGGTCATCGCGGTGCGTTGTAAAGTTAAAAAGGATTGTTGGTCTGATTTCAGTGCATTGATTTGGCTGGCGGCAATTTGGCGTTGTAAATCACTGCTGGTTTGTTGCTCGTCCCAAACTACGGATTCAGCGTTTGAGTGCAGCGCGAAAATGCTAAGACTGCTGAGAAAGATGAATTTGTGAAGTGGTTGGAGCATCTGCAAAGTCCGTCAGATTGGCACATTAACAGCAGTATCGGCCTGTCACTTTGCAACTGAAGGAAATTCAGAAAAAACAAAGCCACCCGCAGGTGGCTTTGTCAGCGAGACAACGAATTAACGCTGAACAGCTTCTTTTACAGATGCAGTCACAGTCGCTTCGATACGACGGTTGATCGCGTGAGCAGCTTTAGAACTGCCAGCAGCTTTTGGTTTGGTAATGCCGTAACCTACTGCTTTCACACGGCTACGCTCGATACCGTAGTTGCTTACCAGCACGTCAGCAACAGCGTCAGCACGACGTTGTGACAGGGCCAGGTTATAAGCTGGAGTACCAACGTTTGACGCGTGACCACCGATTTCTACGTCAGTGTTCGGGAAGCGTTTCAGGAAGGTCGCCAGTTTTTCGATATCAGCGTGGTATTGTTCTTTGACCACAGAAGAATCGTTATCGAACTGTGCATTCAGCGCGATGCTGACTGAGTTTTCAGTGAAGATTGAGCAGCCAACAGTGTCTACTTTGTCAGTGATTGGGGTGTTTGCGCACTGATCTTTGTCATCAGTCACACCGTCCTGATCTGCATCACCAACAACCGGAGCAGGAGCCGGAGCTGGTTCTGGTGCCGGAGCTGGTTCAGCTGCAGGAGCTGCGCCGAAGTTGTAAGTCAGACCCAGTTTTACACCGTGGTCGCCGAATGCTTTGCTGATACCCTGGTAACGGTTGGCTTCAACGAAGAAAGCAACTTCATCAGTTACGAACATATTCACGCCCATACCGATGTTGGCAGCAGACGCTGAACGGCCTGTAGTGTAGTTCTTCACACCACCAACAAAGTACAGTGGCAGGCTGTCAACGTGGTAAACCAGGTCCATACCCACGCGGTTGCCTTTGATGTCGGCATCAGAGAATTCTGATTCCAGGTCCTGACGGACGTATTCAGCACGGATGCCCCAGCTTTCGCTGATACGGTAACCGATGTTCAGGCCAGTGCCGTTGCCGTTGTTCTGACCTTTCCAGTCTAATGATTTAGTTTTGTCGTTGTCCGGTGCGTAGTGCTCCCAGAACACAGAACCGTAAACCCGATCTTGCAGTTCAGCAGCGGTTGGGGCGGCTGATGCTACAGAAGTCATCAGGGGTAAAGCTGCCAGAACGGCAATTGCGCTAGTTTTCAGTTTCATCCATATCTCCTTAGGGGGTTTTCCAACGCGCTAATTTTATTTGATTTGTTTAGATTAAACAAATTTACTGTTGCTTTGCTGAACAAAACGGCTTTTTCGTTGTCAGCATCCGGCGCGTCAGCGGGGCCATGCTAACTGCAGAAGATGAATCTGCGGTTAACGTGAAACGGGTATTTATCTAAAATGGTGCCGGCGATTCGAACGCTAACCACTCACCGGTATTTGGGTGGCGTAAGCGAAGCATTGCGGCATGCAGCTGTAATCGTTCAGTTTTTTCATCAGGCGCAGTACCGTAAAATTTATCACCAAAGATCGGATGCCCTAACCACTGCATATGCACCCGCAGCTGATGTGAGCGGCCGGTAACCGGCGTCAGCTTCACACGCGTCGCATTCTGTTCAATTGCCAGTTTTTCAAATAAGGTTTGGGCGGATTTGCCGCGCTGAAAACACACCATCTGTTTTGGCCGGTTTGGCCAGTCACATATTAGTGGCAGGTCGACCATACCTGACTGCGGTGTTAAATGTCCTTCCAACCGTGCGATGTAATGTTTTTCGGTTTGCCGGCGTTCAAATTGCCAGTTCAGCTGGCGCTGTGCATCTGCGGTCAACGCCATTACCAGTAACCCTGAAGTCGCCATATCCAGCCGGTGTACAGTGCGCGCCGTCGGGAATACCCGTTGCACCCGCAATTGCAGGCTGTCCTGATGTTCCAGCGCTTTGCCCGGTACAGACAATAAACCACTGGGTTTATTCAGCACCACCATCGCCTCATCCTGATACAAAATATCCAGATAAGGCGAAAGCGGGGGCCAGTATTCCAACAGCATCAGCGGGCGCTTATTCGTGACTGACGACAATGACCCGCACGGCATCAAACCGCAACCGTGCTTTACCAATATATTGGCTGAGCTGTTGCTGCCGGTCCTGCAAGTGGGCAATTTCTTCCGGCCGCACCAGCGGATTAACTTTAGCCAGTGCCTGTAGCCGCTCCTGCTGTGCCTGCAGCTGCGTTTGCATGAGCTGTAATGCTTCCTGTTGCAGGTGTTTCAACTGAATGTCGGCATAGGCTTCGGCTTTGCCAAGCAGTGGGTGGATAGTGCTTTGCAAAGCGCCCACCAGTTTGCTGGCGGTCTGGCGCCCCACGGGTTTGAGCTGACGGTTGAAGTTGTCAAAAGGCACATTCGGTGCCAGATTTTTGCCGGATTTTTCCAATAACAGGCGGATAGGCGTTGGCGGTAAATAACGGCCCAGCTGTAACTCGGCCGGGGCTGTGGCTTCAACCAGATAAATACATTCAACAAAAAAGGTACCGGCCGGCAGCTGTTTATTTTGTAACAGCGCAGCGGAACTGTTGCCCATAGTTTCCTGTGTGACAATATCCAGCGTGCCTTGTACCATCGGATGGTCCCAGCTTAAAAACTGAATATCTTCCTGCGCCAGCGCGGTGGCGCGGTCGAAAGTCACAGTAATGCCATCTTCATCCAGCATCGGATAATGGCCCTGCAGATGCTCTGATGGCGTCAGAATAATGCTGGTGTCGCTGCGATCGTCTTGTTGCACGCCGAGTAAATCCCAGGCTTTGATCATATAGAGCGGCAGAATAGTCGCATCATCCTGGGTCCGGACTTGCTCGACCAGCTGTTGCGCCAATCCGCGGCCGCTGGAATTAAGTTCGAGCAGTTGGTCGCGGCCCTGTTCCAGCTGTTGTTTCAGCTGCTGATTCAGTGCTGTGGTGTCGCTGATTAAGCTGGTGACCGCCGCGCTGTCGGCAGATGGCACGGCCAGCAACGGCAGCAAGCGCGCCCGCATTTGCTGATACACCGCGCCGCCGGTCTGGCAGGTCGCGTCAAAAGCCTGCAGACCCTGATGATACCAGTCAAGCAACAGCTGCTGCGGCTGGTCGACAAAATACGGCAGATGGATTTGAATATCCTGCGTCTGACCAATCCGGTCTAAGCGGCCGATGCGTTGTTCCAGCAGGTCTGGATTCAGTGGTAAATCAAACAACACTAAGTGATGGGCAAACTGGAAGTTACGGCCTTCAGAGCCGATTTCTGAACAAATCAGCGCCTGTGCGCTTTGGTCGTCCTGGGCAAAATAGGCAGCGGCTTTGTCGCGATCAAAAATCGACATGCCTTCATGGAATACCGCAGCGCGTATACCTTCTTTCACCCGCATGGCTTCTTCCAGCGCAATCGCGGTGTCGGCATGGGCGCAGATAACCAGAAACTTTTTGTATTTATGCTGTTTGATCAGCGCAATGACGGCTTCAACCCGCGGGTCAAACTGCCACCAGCTGGTTTTACTACCTTCGAATTCCTGATAAATACGCTCCGGGAATAACAGCGTTTTGGCTTTAAATTCATCGCTTTGGTTGGCCATAAAGCTCAGCTGTACTTTGATGGCATTCTGATACTGCTCTGGCAGCGGCAAACCAATGAATTTCGGCTGACGCTGCGGGAAGCCGGCGATGGCGGCGCGGGTGTTGCGGAATAAAATCCGGCCGGTGCCATGATGGTCCAGTAACTTGCTGAGTAAACTTTCCGTAGCCTGATCTCGAACTTCGGCTGTGGTCGCGCTTGCAAGGACAGCCAGCTCTGCGCTGATATCGGATTCCTGCAGCAATTGCTGCAGTGCTGTCGCAGTGGCCGCAGTTAATGGCATTTCCTGCTGCAGTGCTCTTGCCAGTGTCGCGACCGCTTTGTACTGCTGTTCCTCGGCAACAAAGGCCGGATAGTCATAAAAGCGGTTCGGGTCGAGCAGACGCAAACGGGCAAAATGACTTTGATGACCCAGCTGGTCAGGCGTTGCTGTTAATAAAATCACACCCGGCGTGTCCTGCGCCAGTGTTTCAATGCGCTGATATTCAGTGCTGGCTTCGGTTTCGCTCCAGCTTAAATGGTGGGCTTCGTCGACCACCAGCAAATCCCAATGCGTTTCAGCCGCTGCTTCAAAAGCGGCTTTTTTCCGGGTCAGGAAATCCAGGCTTAGCAGCACCAGCTGCTCAGTTTCAAATGGATTACCGCCATCAGCGGCGGCTTCTGTCAGGCGCTCATCGTCAAAAATGGCGAATTTGAGGTTAAAACGCCGCAGCATTTCGACCAGCCACTGATGCTGTAACGACTCGGGCACAACAATCAACACGCGGCTCGCCAATCCAGACAACAGTTGTTGATGAATGATGAGGCCAGCTTCGATGGTTTTGCCGAGGCCCACTTCGTCAGACAACAGTACGCGGGGCGCA
>CAMLNG010000192.1 GCA_946481195.1 uncultured Chromatiaceae bacterium | reverse complement strand
GCCGCATTGACCTGCTGATTGAATACCCCAACGTGGTGGAACATTATCTGGCGCAGTTACCAAAGCCACCGGCCGTACAGAGTTTTGCCCTGCAGGAATCACCGGCCCTTTTACCCGGCCATATCATCTGCTCGGACACGCCGCAAGGCCGGTTGCTGCTGACCAGCCTCGACCAGGCCATCAGCTCCGTCAGCCAGCAACGGGCTTATCTGGATGCGCATTTACAATGGTTCTCGCCGGCGCTTCACGCCGAGATAACAGCCTTGTACAATCAGACTTATGGCACGAAATTCTAATATAACCGGAGACTGCTGATGAACCTGTTGAAAAAATTATGCGCGACCGCGCTGCTTGGCTTCTCTGTTGTTGCCGCTCCGCTCGCGCTGGCGGCAGACCAAATCTGGATAGATGTGCGCAGCGCTGAAGAATTTCAGGCTGGTCATCTTGCGGGGGCTGTGAATATTGTCCACACCGACATCGCCGCAAAAATTAGCGCTGTAACGCAGGATAAGAACGCCGAGATCCAGCTGTATTGCCGCTCCGGCCGTCGCTCTGGCCTCGCCGAAGCTGAGCTGAAAAAACTCGGTTATACCAATGTGCATAACGCCGGCGGTTATGAGGCGTTAAAAGCGGCGGCGGAAAAAAGCGGCCAACCAGAATAATCCGGCCGGCCGCGTGAGTTGTAAAATATCAGCTAGTCGCCAGCGCAGCTGATATCAGCCGCCGCTGTCGCCGGAGTGACGCGGATATTGGCCAGACTCAGTGCAGTACTGCCTGCACTTTGCAGCACAAAAGGCTGGTACAGGTGATTCAGCGCTGCACCGGCTTTGGCGAAACAGGCTAAGTCCAGGGTGATTTTTTGCCACTGCCCGGCGGCTTTGGCCGCCAGCAGCGGGCTCAAATCCAACTGCCCACCACAACCACTACCACAGGACATCGCCAGCGTTACAGCCTGTGCCGGCGCCTGTTGCCATTTCAGGTCAAACACCAGCTGGCCATAACGGCTTAAATCCAGCGCTTCGCTGCCGTGTAGCCGCAAAGTCGCCCCGCCCTGTTGCCAGTTGAGCGCCAATGCGTCTTCTTGTTTTTGCCAGTTGACGGCGCGCAGTAACAGACTGCCATCGCTGGCCGCAGCCTGATTCGCGGTCACGTCGCTGGCGACACCATCGGCGCCAGCAATTTGTATACGCAGACCTGCAGCCGGGCGACGCTCAAACAACGCAAGTTGTGTGGTGGCTTTCACACCGGCGGCAGTGGTTTCGTCCAATAACGGCAAATCTTGCGGCACTGCGCCCGCAGTCTGTGGCTGATACCGTAAGCCATAACCAAGACCAAACAGCACTTTCTCCGCGCTGGCCGCATCGCCGGCGTTTAACGGCTGACTGTCCGGGGTTTTGGGCCAGCTAAAAGGCAAAGTGCCATGGAAATCATAGGGTACGCTGCCGTCTGGCTTGCGGAATAACAGCTCCGCCACCGCATCACCAGCGGTCCCCGGCAACCAGGCCGCGACAAAAGCATCTGAGGCATTCAGTTCCGGGTTCACCCACAAAGGCCTGCCGGATAAAAACACCGTCACCACTTTGATACCCGCCGCTTTTAAGCGTTTGAGCAGCGCTTCGTCCTGATTCTGGCCGGCCTGATAATCAAGGCTCGCCACGTCACCATCAAATTCGGCATAGGGGTTTTCGCCGATCACGACAATAGCCACATCGGGTTTCTGCTGATAATGGCCGTCAAGGCTCAGCTCGGTCTGGCCACCGGCAGCCTGCACCTGCGCAGCAATACCACTGTAGATAGTGCGGCCTTGCGGGAAATCTGCATTACTGGTGCCGGTGCCCTGCCAGGACACTGTCCAGCCGCCACTTTGTTTGGGGATTGAATCGGCGCCATCGCCGGCCACTAATACCCGCAATTTCGGCGCCAGTGGTAACAAACCGCCATTATTTTTCAGCAGCACCAGTGATTGGCGCACCGCATCGCGTGCTAAGGCCTGATGCGCCGGATGACCAATCAGCTGCTGGTCGCCGGCTCCGGCGATTTTCGCCGGACTGTGTTCAAATAAACCACTGCGTAGTTTCACTCGCAAAATACGCCGCACGGCATCGTCAAGCCGTGCCTGACTTACCTCGCCGGCCGCCACTTGCGCCAGCGTATTTTGGTACATCGCTTTCCAGTCTTCCGGCACCATGATGATGTCAACCCCGGCATTAATAGCCGCAGCGCAGCGCTGATTACTGCAACCCGGCAACTGACCATGGCCGTTCCAGTCGCCAACCACAATACCGTCAAAACCCAGTTGTTGTTTCAACACCTCAGTGAGCAAATAGCGGTTGCCATGCATTTTGCTGCCGTGAATGCTGTTAAAGGACGCCATCACGGTCTGCACACCGGCGTCTAACGTGCTCAGGTAACCCTGTGCATGCAACCGCACCAGTTCAGCCTCATCCAATGTGGTATTGCCCTGATCGCGGCCGCCTTCGGTACCGCCATCACCGAGATAATGTTTGGCAGTCGCAAGTCGTGACGGCCCCTGCAGCCAGTCAGCAGCTTGCACATCGCCCTGAATACCCCGCACCAACGCCGCGCCTAAATTGCGCACCCGCGCCGGATCTTCACTGTAACTTTCATAACTGCGGCCCCAGCGGTCGTCGCGGGCCACCGCCACAGTCGGCGCAAAAATCCATTGGATGCCGGTAGCGGCTACTTCAGCGGCAGTGGCGCGGCCAATGGCTTCAACCAACTCAGCATTGCCGCTGGCACCCAGGCCAATATTGTGCGGAAACACGGTCGCGCCGCGTACATTGTTGTGGCCATGCACTGCATCTGTGCCCCACAACGGCGGAATAGCGGCACCATCAAGGCTGGCATCGAGCCCGGCCTGATACATCTGCTCAGCAAGTGCTAACCACTGTGCGGCCGTGGCGGCTTTATTGTCACCGGGAAAGGCGCCGCCGCCGTTCAGATAAGAGCCAAAACCATATTGGCGCATGTCGTCCACGCTCATCCAGCGAATGTCCGGCTGGATGATTTGCGCCACTTTCTGCGCCGGTGTCAGGCTTTGTAATATCGAATCTATCCGCGCTTCCAGCTGCGGGTCCGCCTTGCGCGCCGGACTCATCTCCGGCCAGGCCGGATGCACCACCTGTTCTTGCGCTTGTGACGATTGACTGACAGGCGCCACAGTTTGCGGTGCACAGGCGCTCAGCAGCAAACTGCAGCCAATAAGCGAAAACCCGCTGTAAGCAAATGGATTTAAACGAAATTTCAGCATTATTTTGCTCCTGCAGCAGCGGGAAGGATCAGGCTCAGCACGCTGTGCGGCGGTAATTGTAATGACCAGTCATAAGCACGCTGATCCAGCTCCAGCCGGACTGTCTGCACGCTGTTGGCCTGGTTTTGCAGCAGCACTGCCACCCGGCCATCCGGCCGCTGATACGCCAGCTGTAACAGCTGTGGCAGCGGATCTTTCGAGCCGATACGCACTGAGCCCGGAGGCGCGATTTTGCCGGCGTGGGCAATCACGTAATAGGCCACATTGCGCTGAATGTTTGCCTCAGCACCTTTTTTGCCAGCAGTGATAGTCAGAGCCCCCAGACATTCGCTGCAACCGCCCGGTGTAAAAGGTTTGTAGTCCGCATCGGCTGCCAGATTCCATTCCAGCACAGTACGGGCATGCTGCTCGACAGCACCAATCAGCAAGTGTTCGGTGTGCCACATCAGGGTGCCGCCGAAATCTGAATTGGCGCCGACCCACTGTTCGGTAAAATAAATATCTTTATCCGGATAAGCCGCTTTCAGCCTTGAAAGCTCAGTGATACTGCCGTTGTACAAATGAAAAGCCGAGCCTTTGATGTAACGCCGGGCGACCGGGTCGCTCAACACCGCCAGCGGATATTCAACATGGTCGGGATTGTGGTCATAAATCAGAATGTCGGTGCTAAGGCCGGCCTGCTCCAACGCTGGCCCTAAGTGTTTGCCGACAAAAGTAGCCTGGTCCCAGGCGTGCATCAGCAGGCTTGGGTTATTGCCCGGATGCAGCGGTTCGTTTTGCACTGTCACAGCGCCGATGCGGATACCATGCGCCGCCATACCCTGCAGATAACGGACAAAATACTGCGCATAGGCCGGGTAATACTGCTCCAGCAATTCCCCGCCCACTGTGCTTTGATTGCTTTTCATCCAGGCCGGTGGCGACCAGGGGCTGGCGAGTAACTGCAGATCTGGCCTTATCGCCAGGATTTGTTTCAACAGCGGGATCAGCTGCCGCTCATCCGGTGCCAGCGAGAACTTTTTAAGCGTCGGATCGGTGTCTCCTGGCGCTAAATCGTTGTAACTAAATGGCAACGGGTCCAAATCTGAGGCACCAAGGCTTAGACGCAGATAAGACACACCTATGCCTTCTGGGCCAAATAATTCCTGTAATAATGCCGCACGCTGTGCGGTGGGCAATGCCATCAGATGCTGGGCACTGCCGCCGGTCAGGGTATAACCAAAACCTTGCATCGCCTGAAAGCGCTGCGCACTGTTGATACTGACCAATGCCGCAGCAGGCACTGCCGGGCGTAAAAACTGCTGCGGATCTGTGGCGAGCAGCAGCTGCTGGTCGGCCCGGCTGAGCCAGCCCTGTAAATGGCCAGATAGCTGCGGCGTTTGCGCGACAGCGGCAGGCGCCGCCAGTCCAAGCGCAGCGGTCAGCATTGCAAGGCGTGAAAACTTCATTCTCAAATCAAACTCCTGTGTCCGCGTCAGCGCAGCGCTGCTTCGGCGCTAAAAGGCGCAACTTTGCGGATAAAATCGGTGTGGGTGGGCATCTGTGCGGTGCAGGCAGCAATCACCTGCGCCGTGGACTCTGCAAAATCCTGCATTTCGGCCAGGCTTTTTTGCTGACATAACGGATCGGGCCGGGACGGCTGTAGCCCTTGCCCCAGCAACACCTGCACCCAACTGTCTTCGCGGAATAGTTCATCCGCCACGCGGTGTACCCGGCCATGCGCGGCAAAAATTTCCAGCTTCTGCGCCAGGCTGTCCGGCAGCGCCATACGCTGGCAATAACGCCAGTATTCGCTGTCGTTGCGCCGCGTCACTTTGTAGTGCGCGATAATAAAATCGCGGATCTGCACCATTTCGGTGGCCGCCAGGCTGTTGTAATGATCGATGTTGGCCTGCTGAAACGACAGGTCCGGAAACAGATTGACCAGCCGGGTAACGGCGGTTTGCACCAGATGCAGACTGGTCGACTCCAGCGGCTCCAAAAACCCACTGGCAAGGCCAATCGCCACGCAATTGCCCCACCACATCTGCTTGCGCTGACCCGTGGTAAAGCGGATCAGCTTTGGGTCGGCCAGTGCCGGCGTGTCGAGTGATTGCAGCAACAATTGCTGGGCCGCCGCATCACTCTGAAAACCGCTGGCGAACACCATGCCGTTGCCGGTGCGGTGCTGTAGCGGAATGCGCCATTGCCAGCCGCTGTGATGCGCGGTCGAGCGGGTAAATGGCGGCAACTCCGCCAACGCCGCTGAAGGCACCGCCAATGCGCTGTTATTCGGCAGCCAGTGCGACCAGTCGTCGTAGCCGACGCCCAGCGTCTGGCCCAATAACAATGCGCGGCTGCCGGAACAGTCGAGAAACAAGTCGCCGTCAATGACCGGACCATCGTCCAGCACCAGTTGATGAATATGACCGTTATGGGCATGGCGCGTCACCGCGCTGATAGTGCCGGCGATGCGGGTCACACCGCGAATTTCGCAGTGGCGGCGCAAAAACTGCGCATACAAGCCGGCATCAAAATGATAGGCATAAGCGATTTGACTGACTGGTGACTGCGGCCGGCTTAAATCTGCCTGCATAAAACGCTGTTCGCGCGCCATCACAGCGCCGATGCAATAGTCGTCAAAGGGTAAAGCCAGCCCGGCCTCACGCAGCGCCAGCCAGTACTGATGGAAGCTAAGCCATTCCCAGCTGCGGCCTATTGCACCAAAAGCATGGAAATAACGCTCGCCCAGCTGCCCCCAGTTAACAAAATCGATGCCGAGCTTAAAAGTAGCGCCGGTCGCCTGAATAAACTCACGCTCGTCGATACCACACAGCTGATTAAACACTTTGATCGCCGGGATAGTCGCTTCACCGACGCCGACGGTGCCGATCTGCTCCGATTCGACCAGACAAATCTCTGCAAGCGCACCTTCGCGGTTACGTAATAACTTCGATAACAGCGCCGCACTCATCCAGCCGGATGAGCCGCCGCCGACAATCACAATTTTGCGGATAGGTCCCTGTTGCACAGCAGGCCTCCTGTAAATTACAACAAAATGCGGCGGCGTGGCTCTGGGAGAACAGCACGCCGCCGCCAGGCGTTACAGCTTGTAGCTGAAGCCAAACAGGTACTGCCGGCCGTATTCCTCATACACTTCCGGGAAATAACCGCCACCTTCCTGCAACGTATTCATCCGGGTGGTGTAAGGTGAGTTGGTCAGGTTGTTGGCCTGCAGCAACAGTGTGAGACCGGCAAAAGTGCCGTCGTCGATGCTGTAACTAAGCTGCGCATCGACCTGGCGGTCGGCCAGCACTTCGGTGTAACCGCGGGTGGCAAATAACTGCACAACTTCCCCGCGGAACTCAGAGCGATAACGCTGACTGACCCGTGCCGAGAACCCGTCGCGTTCGTAATACAGCGTCAGGTCACGCACGCGATCGGATAAACCCGGCAGTTTGGTCGAGGTGTTAGGCCCGTCCGGTTTGATGCTCGAATCGGTCCATGACTGGCTACCAATAAAACCAAAACCAGAGAGCGGCAGGTAAAAACTACCTAAATCCAATGACATGCTGAGCTCATAACCGCGCAGGCTGCCACCTTCCCCGTTCGCCGGCCGGCTCATATTGCCGATAGGGCTGATTGGGATCACCGTCGAGTTATTCGGCGCATTGCTGAAATCAAAATCAAAGTTTTGCGTATAGATATAACTGTCGAGCTTTTTGTAAAACGCACCACCGGCGATGTAGCTGGTGTCATTGAGGTACACTTCGTACGTCAGATCCAGCGCTTTGGCGCGCCACGGCTCCAGTT
>CAMLNG010000191.1 GCA_946481195.1 uncultured Chromatiaceae bacterium | reverse complement strand
TTACCGGCCGGTGCCAGCCCGCAACTGTACCAGCTGACCATAGATCCGGATTTGCAGAAGCTAAGTTTTCAGGGCGAACTGACTTTGGATTTTACCGCCAGTCAGACACTCAGTGAGCTGGTGCTGAACGCACTGGATTTAACTATCATCGACGCCAGTATCGACGGTAAAAAGGTCGATACCGAAGTGGTCGCCGCCACGCAGCGTGTGCACTTCAAAACGCCGGTCAGCCCCGGCAAACACCAGCTGCGCGTGCGCTATCAGGGTAAAATCTACGAACAATCGGCCGGTTTATTTGTCACCGACTACAGCAAGCCGGATGGCAGCACAGGCCGGATGTTGTCCAGTCAGTTTGAGCCGGGCGATGCGCGTAAGTTAGCGCCAATGTGGGATGAGCCTGCGCATAAAGCCGTGTTTAAAATCAGTATTATTGAACCGAAAAACCAGCTGGCTTTATCCAACATGCCCGAGCAACGCCGCCAACCACTGCCGGATGGCCGCAACCGCGTTGATTTTGCCCCGAGCGTGAAAATGAGCAGCTACCTGCTGTATGTCGGCGCCGGCGATTATGAGCGTATTTCTGGCCGTTCCGGCGGCATTGAACATGGTGTCGTGGCGAAAAAAGGCGATGCGGTCAAAGGCGCATTTGCCTTAAACGCTTCATACCAACTGCTGGATTATTACAACGATTACTTCGGCGTGCAGTATCCGCTGCCAAAGCTGGACCATATCGCAGTGCCGGGCGCCGGTGGTTTTGGTGCCATGGAAAACTGGGGCGCCGTGATGTATTTCGAAGGCACCTTATTGCTTGACCCGCAATTCTCCAACACCAGTGACAAACAAGAAGTGTTTGCCGTGGTCGGCCACGAAATGGCGCACCAATGGTTTGGCAATATTGTCACCATGCAGTGGTGGGATGATTTATGGCTGAACGAAGGTTTTGCTTCCTGGATGGAATCCAAAGCCAGCCAGCATTTTTATCCGCAGTGGCATGCCGAATTAGGTGCTGTCGGTTCGCGCAATTACGCCATGTTCCAGGATGCGCAGGAAACGTCGCACCCGATAGTGCAGCCGGTGCGTAATCTGGAAGAAGCCAATGCTGCTTTTGACGGTATTACCTATTCCAAAGGCTTGTCGGTCATCACTATGCTGGAAGCTTATCTCGGTGAAGAGGCGTTCCGCGCCGGTGTGCGTGCTTATATGCAAAAACACCAGTATGGCAATACAGTGACCAGCAACCTGTGGCAAGCCTTAGCGCAAGCTTCAGGCCGGCCGGTAGAAGCCATTGCCAACGATTTTACCAACCAGATTGGTGTGCCTTTAATCACGGCTTTAAAAGCTGAATGTCAGCAGGGCAACACAACGCTGACCTTAACCCAAGGCCGCTTTGGTCTGGATGCGGCGTCAAAACAAGCACAACAGTGGACAGTGCCGGTCACCGCACAAGTCGCCGGTCAGGCGGCAGCCCGCGCTGAAATTCGTGGTGATGCCGGGCAGACTATGACTTTGCCGGGTTGTGGCGCTGTGACGGTCAACGCCGGCCAGACTGGTTATTACCGGGTGGATTACAGCGATGCGTTATTCGCCGATGTGGTGAAAGGCTTTGCAACATTGCCGGCGGTTGATCAGCTGGGTTTACTCAAAGACAGCGTGGCACTGGGTTACGCCGGTTACAGCGACATCAGCCGTTATCTGGCACTGACGCAGCAACTGCCGGTTGATGCCAACCCTATTATTTCCACCGATGTGGTGCAGCAGTTAGAAGGCTTTACCGATTTATACCGCGGTTTGCCGGGCGACGCTGCTTACAAAGCTTTTGCGCTGAAACGGGCACAGGCGTTGTTTGCCAAAGTCGGCTGGGAAAAACAGGCCGGTGAGTCTGATAACACCAGCATTCTGCGCAGCAGCCTGATTGGCGTGCTGGCGGAGCTTGGCGATCAAGAAGTTATTGGCGAAGCGCGGAAAAGATTTGCTGCCAGTCAGACCGATAAAAATGTATTACCTGGCGATCTATACGGCGTGGTGCTGAAAATTGTCGGCACTCAGGCCACGGCAGCTGACTTTGCACAGCTGAAAACGCTGGCCGCCAACACCAGCAACAGCACGGAAAAACGCCGCCTGTTAGGCGCGCTGGCTTCGGCCAAAGATGCGGCGCTGGCTAAACAGGCGCTGGCGTTGTTACTGACCGATTTAACGCCAAAACAATTTGCGCCTGGGTTGTTAAACCGGGTTGCGCTGGAACATACGCAGCTGGCCTATGATTTTTATCTGGCCAATCAGGCGGCGTTTGACGAGCGTTTAGATCCGCTGCGCCGCGATGGTTTTGATGCTTCATTGTTAGGTTCAGCGCGCGATGCCGCCACCGCAAGCCTGTTACGGCAAAAAGCAGCGGCAGCAACGACCAAGCCAGTGAAAACTGCCTATCTGGAAGCGGCTGCCGGTATCGAACGCCGGTTAGATCGCGTCAAACGCATCCCGGCGCAGGTTGACGCATGGCTGAAAACGCAGCAGCTGTGACCCTGTTGCAGCAACCTGGCTTAGGCGACGCAAAGGCGCGCTTGCGCGTCTATGTCGCCAAAGCACCGCCGATGGCCGAGTTTGCCGGGCTTGATTCCTGCGTAGCGCTGTTGCCCGGCCAAATTGACCAGATTTACCAGCACTGTGGCAATGGCTGGCGCAAGGTGTTTAACGTCTATGCCAAATTGGTCTGGGCCTTGCCAACACCCTGGCAGCCAGACCTGCAAGGCGCGGCGAGCTGGCAACAATGGCGGGATCGGGTTTTGCTGCAGGCTGGTTCTGATACCGCCTTGCTGTTTGGTCAGGTTGGTTTTGCTGCTGAAGACACCACGCTGCATATTATCGCCGGCCGCCAGCATGCGCGGGATTTACTGGTTGCAGGGCTATTACCTGAGTCGTTAACCGGCGGCTTGGTCTGGCTGGATGACGAGTTTGCTGTGGCGAAAAGATTGCGGCTGCTGGTTTGTCCTTATCTGGACTATCGCCAACTCAGTGATGTGAAAATAACGCGGTTAGTGCAGTTAGTGCGGCAGTGGCCTGAAGGTCTGGACTAAAACTAAATACTGGCAAAAAAACAGCCAACAAAAAGGGGCGAAATCTTGCGATTGTCGCCCCTTTTTCTCGTATTTGTCTTTTCGGCTATACGAACCTTTACCTTTTTTCGCTTTGACCACCCGGGTTCTGAACAGCGGGCTGGTGATAACGGCTTTGAGCATATTGTCCTGAATTTCGCCGCGCTGATGCTGATGCGGCAGTGGTTTTTTCATCAAAAGACTCCTTGTAGCTGTTGATGGGGTAAATGTAAACGCGCTGGTTAAAAAACCAGCGCAGTATATCAGCTTGCCTGGCCGTTCGTTACTCTTCGTTGAGCAAAGGCCTGATATCAGTCCCCAGCAGTAGTTGATTGATGAGCGGCAACTTGCTGGCCGGGCTTTGCGTCCTGAGCGCCCGGACAAAATCCATCGCACTGGCCGGCGGCAACGGATAACGATGCTGTTGCCAAAGCTGACGCAGTGCCTCCACGATCACCGCATCCCCCAGTTCAGCCCTCAGCCTGGCAAACACCAGCGTGGCGCGGGAATATTGGTCATAAGACTCTTCGGCATCAATCAGACTGCTGGCGGCGGCCAGACTGCCGGCCTGGGCGCGGGCAAAGCGTTGCTGCTCAAATTCGACTAAGCCCTGCATCGCGGCCACGCCAAACTGCTGCTCGAGCAATACCAGCTCGGCATATTTGGTCACAGACTCCACCAGAAAAGCACTGTCACCAGGCACGCCATTGCCGATGCCATGGCCAAACCACTGATGCGCCACTTCATGCGCGGCGCGCCGGTACACCTGGCTAAAAGGCGCGTCAGCGCTGGGCTTCGCACGCAGGCCAACGCGGTGATTGATCAGCACCAGCTGCGGCAGCGCATAGCCGGTTGGGCCAATGTCGGGCATCATCACCAGCCGCAGCGCGTCGCCTGGGTAAGCGCCGATGTTGGCGCTGAACCATTGCACAGTGTCCTGCATCGCCTGCATGGTTAAATCAGTCGCTTGATTAAATTCAGGGCTGTAGATCTCGAGTGGGACACCGGTCGCTTTGTTGTTTTGCTTCTGCCACGGCACCGCAATCAACGCCGGCAAATTGCGTACAGGAGCCTCGGTGCGGTAGTGGAAAAACTGCTGGCCATCCGCCTGCCAGCTTTTGAGCAAAGCGCCGGCGGCTATGCCCTGATAGCCCAGCGGCACTGCGATGGTGGTCTCCAGCATGGCCCAGTCATAACGCGCTGAAGCGGGTGTGTGCTGCGCGGCCAGCACGGACGGCTGAGTCTCAGACGCCGGCAGCGGCGCCAGGCCAAAACGCGTGCGCTCGGCGTCGTCGCGCAGGCGCAGGTCCGGCACAAAACCAATTTGCGGCAGCAACTGCAGTAACCGCAGATAGCTGAATTCAGGCCGGATGATTTGATGTGTTGGTGCCGGTGCCAGGCCTTGTTGCCGCAGTTGATAGGTCAGCTGCAATTCGGTGCTGCCACCCGGCGCCAGTTGCAGGCTGAATACCTGTTGTCCCAGCCCGCTGTCTAATTCCGCAACGTTAGCACTTTGCAGTTGCAGCTGTTGGAGTTCGGCGGGCTGCTGCAGGCCAGGGAACCCCACTAACAGTTCTGAAACAGGCTGCTGGTGTGGGTTAAATAGCCGCAGTGTGGCGATGATGCCCGCCTGTTGAGTGTGCGGGTCCAGGCTGACCTGCAGCGTCACTTGTTGCACCACTGGCTGTGGCAGGGCGCGCCAGTGTTGATACTGCTGCTCATAGGCAGCGCGTTTCGCCAGCCGCTCGTCACGGCTTTGCAGCGTACCGGCCGCATCGAGCTGTTGGTGCAAAGACCAGCCCTGCAACACAGCCAGCACAGCCAGCACAGCGAAGACAGTGGCACAGGTTGTCAGTGGCGTCAGAACAGCAGGCAGTTTCAGCCGGCTGATACCGGTGCCGCGGTGATAAAACTGCAGCGCCAGGGCCAACAGGCTGCTGGCCAGCAAAGCCCAGAGCCACAGATAAGGCCAGAACCCGCCCGTGCTGAGACTGCCAGCAAAACTTTGCGCTGTACTGCCCAATGTGCCCTGATAGCCCCATACATGATCCGGCAGCTGTAACTGGCTCTGACCAATGCGCCAGAGCGGGTGTTGCAGCTGCAGCAAATCCGGCAGTGGCGACAAACCAAAGGCCAGCAAGACTGCCACCGCCAGATTGGCCCACAGCGGCTGGCGCCATAACGCATGACAGGCCAGTAATAAGACCGTCCAGCACCAGAGCGGCAGCAACAGTAACAAGCCTTGTTGGCTGTATTCCGTCAGGTTCAACGGCACCTCTAACATGAACTGCGCAATCGCGACAGCTGCCAGACTCAGCGTGATCAGCAGCACAACCAGACCGGATAACGTGACGAACTGACTCATCAGCAACAACGCAGATGACACCGGCGTCGCGGCGACCAGCCCGTCCATCCGCTGCTGGCGGTTCAGCCAGGCTACCTGATGCGCCCAGAAGGCCACGAGCAGCAGACCAAACCTGGGGATCACATCACCACTGACCCGGTTTAATGCATCGCGGCTGTCCGGTACCAGCTGACTGAAAGTTTCGGCATACCCCAGGCCGGTATAGACCTCGCTGAAGATCAGCAAGCTAAGCGCCAACAGCGCCAGCAAAGTGCCATATTGATAAAGCAGCTGCTGCAACTGCAGACGCAGCAAGGCCGCAAGGACTGGCCAACTGCGCGCTGCCTTTGGCGGACAAGGCCGGTACTGCGCTGTTGCAGTAGTTACGGGGACGTCAGCACTCGCTCGAGGTTTAGCATGGCCTGCTGCAACCGGCCCTTGCAGCAAGGCGCGCCAGCATAACCACGCGGCTAAGGTGATGATGAGCACCCGGTTTAGCCAGAAGGTTGTTCCCAGCTGGCTCAGGCCGGCCGGCATCTCGCCGCTTTGGCGCAACTGCGCGAGCACAGGTGTGAGCGCATAAGGGTCCAGATACAACATCAGCTGGCTGAGCAGCGGCGACAGACTTTGACTGTTCGCCATCAGCGGCGAACCGGTCGCAGCCGCCAGCAGCATATATCCCAGCCAGACCGTAGCACCTTGCAGATACTGCACTATCGGTGATTGACTGCGACAACTGCACCACAAGGCCAGCGCGGTTAAGAGTGCCAGCTCCGGCAATTGCTGCACCAGCAATAACTGCCAGGACCAGCGCCAGATGCCTGTGGCGTCGGTATAGGTCGTCGAAAACACCAGCGCAACCATCAGCACAAAACACAGCTGCAGCAGCGCCGCACCAAGCCAGAGCCCGAGCGCGCGGACCACCAGCCGCTGCCGGCGGCTTTGTGCCGTCACGTCAATCAGTGCGCTGATGCCATGCTGGCTGTCACGTAACAGAAGTAGCGGAGCCAACACGCCAATCAACAGCGGCTGAATCGTCATCAGCAGCATACTATGACGCAGCAGCAACGCTTTGACCGGCTGTGCATCGACGGCGCCCGGGTTCAGATTGACCAGCGCGGCAAATGCCAGCGCCAGCAGCATACTGAGCCAAAACAGCGGCTGCACCCGGTAAAACCGCCATTCATTCAAAAGCAGGGACCAGAGTTTCATTGCGTGGCCTCCTGCTTCGCCAGCGCCAGAAAATAGCGGTCCTGCAAAGTGGCGGCGACCGGCGAAAAATCCGGGCCGGGGCATTGCGGTGCAAACACACGTTGTAGCGGGATCCCACGCTGGTAACTGCGCTGCAGCAGTTGCGCCTGCGGCGGCAGGTCGATATCGGAGCCAAAAGCCTGCCAAATCTGGCCGTTCAGCGGGCTGATTAAATCCTGGGTGTCGCCCTGCAGCACAATCTGGCCCTGCAGCAGGATGGCGACCTGCGGGCAGAGCTGCTCGATGTCATCAACAATATGGCTCGACAGCAGCACCAGCCGGTCGCGGCTGATCTCACACAGCACATTATGCAGCTGCGCCCGCTCCTGCGGGTCCAGCCCGGCGCTGGGTTCATCGAGGATCAGCAGTTTTGGGTCGCCGAGCAGCGCTTGTGCGATACCA
>CAMLNG010000190.1 GCA_946481195.1 uncultured Chromatiaceae bacterium | reverse complement strand
AGCAGGATTGCAGGGCTTTTTTCAGCGAAGCGACTACTTTTTGTTGTTCATTCTCAGTGAGATAAGGGTGCATCGGTAAGCTCAATACCGTTGCCGCCAGCTGTTCTGACACAGGATTCGGTCGTGCATAAGATTGCAGCGCCGGTTGTTGATGCAGCGCCAGCGGATAGTGAATCGCGGTCGGGACCCCTTCTGCCTGCAGAAACGCTGCGATTTGGTCGCGCTGTGGTAACCGCACCGTGAATTGCGCCCAGGCCGATTGATTACCAGGCAGCACTCTGGCCATAAGCACTTGCGGGACTTCAGCCAATAGCGCTGCATAACGGGCTGCCACTTGCTCACGCAATTGCAGCTCTTCCGGGAAAATCCGCAGCTTCTGCAATAAAATCGCTGCTTGGAGTGTATCGAGCCGGCTATTTACGCCAAGCCGAACATGGTAATACCGCTTCGATTGCCCGTGGCGAGCGATTTGGCGAATACGCTGCGCCAGCCCTTCGTCTGAGGTGAAAATCGCTCCGCCATCACCATAACAGCCTAACGGCTTACTCGGGAAAAAGCTGGTACAACTGATCGTACTCAAATTGCCGGAATGATGCCCTTGCTGCGTCGCGCCAAAACTTTGCGCCGCATCTTCAATGACCCAAAGGCCAAATTCAGCGGCAATCGCGTTGAGCGCGCTAAAATCCGGGCATTGACCGTAAAGCGACACCGGGATCAGCGCTTTAGTACGTGGTGTGATTGCCGCCCGAACTGCCTCAATATTGATCAGCATGGTATCAGGGTCGACGTCGACTAAAATCGGCGTCGCGCCGAGGACTGCGACCGCCTCTGCGGTGGCAATATAGCTAAATGCTGGCGTGATCACTTCATCGCCCGGACCTATATCCAACGCCATCAGCGCGATTTGCAGTGCATCAGTGCCGTTGGCCACGCTGATACAATAACGGGCACCGCAAAACTGACTGAGTTGCTGTTCAAGCTCTGTTACTTCAGGCCCTAAGATATACTGGCCATGCGCTAGTACCGCCGCTATTGCTGCTGTAAGCTGGGGTTGCAGCCGTTGCTGCTGGCGGTCTAAATCACAAAACTGCATTGGTTACTCCACAGCAGTCAGGCCAGCAACGCTCAGCCGATAGCGCTTGCCACTGTGCGGGCATACGGTTTCTGCATCGCCGCTCAACGGCAAATCGAGTTGCTCACCAAACTCACTCATCCAGCCAATTTGCCGCGCCGGGACACCAACCATCAAGGCATAATCAGGCACATTTTTATTCACCACAGCGCCGGCGCCGATAAAAGCAAACCGGCCGATGGTCACGCCGCAGACGATAGTACAATTTGCGCCAAGCGTTGCGCCGGTTTTCACCAGCGTATCGCGGTACTCGTCTTTACGGCTAATCAGACTGCGCGGGTTATACACATTGGTAAACACCATGCTGGGGCCACAAAATACGCCATCTTCCAGCGTCACATTGTCATACACCGAGACATTGTTCTGGATTTTGACGTCGTTGCCGATCCGCACCTGATTGCCGACAAAAACATTTTGCCCAAGCGAACAACGCTGACCGATGACCGCACCGGAGCAAACATGGCTAAAATGCCAGATCCGGCTGTCCTGTCCTATCTGCGCTCCCTCGTCAACAATGGCTGATGGATGTTGCTGATACTGCAATTAACGCTGCTCCGGTTTACAAAGGTACGGATGATAGTCGCCAGTTAACGGCTCTACTTTAGCCTGCCTGATCTGCGCAACGGTTTCAATGGCGACCCGATTGTCTTCAAGGCCAAAACCGCGACCAGCCAGAATTTCCTGATAAGACAAAGTGTGCAGGTCGGTAAATCCATCCGAGAATTCCAGTGATTCACCGTTGGCGGTCAAAGCACGGAAAGTCCGCTGCCCGGCAGCTCTTGCTTCTGCCGGCACATCGTTGACATCAACGGATAAAAACCAGCGCACCCGGGCTTTTTGATACTCAAGGTACCCCGCCGCTTTGGTTGGGCTGTAGTGATGCAGGGTATTTTGCTGCAAAGCGCCAAACAGATAATGCAGCATATCGAAAAAATGCACGCCTATATTGGTTGCGATACCGCCGGATTTTTTCTCATCACCTTTCCAGGACTGCAGGTACCAGTTACCACGTGACGTAATATAAGTCAGGTCGACGTCAAATTTCTGACCCGGATTACTGAGTCTTACTTTCTCTCGGAATGCTCTTATCGCCGGATGTAAACGTAACTGCAAAATAGTATTGACCTTGCGGCCTGTGTCTTTTTCTAAATCAATCAGACCGTCGATATTCCATGGATTCAGTACCAATGGTTTTTCGCAAATCGCATCTGTGTTGGAGCGCAGCGCAAAACGCACATGGGAGTCATGCAGATAATTTGGAGAACAAATAGATAGATAATTCAGCTGCTTACCATGATTCGCCCGGCGGAGTTTATCGATATGGCGGTCAAAACGTTCAAATTCAGTGAAAAAATGTGCTTCAGGAAACCAGGAATCCAAGATCCCGACTGAGTCGTTTGGATCTAATGCCGCAATCAGCTGATGACCGGTCTCTTTGATCGCTTTCATGTGACGCGGCGCAATGTAGCCCGCTACGCCGATAATGCCAAAATTACTCATGATGTGACTCCCGCCGCAGTGCTTAACTGACTATCGGCAGCAAAGCGCCGAACTGTAGCGCAGCTAATGCAAAATCAACTCCAACCTACTCAGCTTACGCCAAGAACATGTGCCGGATTCTGTACCACGGGCCAACGATACGGGTGGGATCCTAACCACAATTCCAATAACAGCAATGACCACAAATGATAAACACTCCAGGTTGGTAATATCTGGTTACTAAGCTGCTTCAGAATTTCCGGACCAAGCACACCATCAAGTGCCATTCCACCCAGATCAATTCGGCGCTTCAGTTCATGCCAAATCGGTCCTTTGGCTTTTTGCATAAATGGGTCGATACCAAAGCCTTTTTTCGGTCGGTTTAACCATTCTTGCGGGATGTATTGCTGAGCAACCTGACGCAGCAGATACTTTCCTCGACCATCTGCCAGCAATGCCTGTTCATCCAAACTGGCGGCAAACTCTGCTAACTCTGGGCACAGATAAGGCGTTCGGCACTCCAGCGCATGCTGCATACTCATCCGGTCTACCTTGGCCAGTACCACCGGCAGATAATACCGCACGTCCGCTGCACGAACCCGGTGAATCACCGCCCGTTGATCTAAATCCAATGCGCGCCGGCACGCAAGTAGCTGATCTGAAGCCAACGCAGGCACAGAGCCGAACAAATCACGTAAATAATGATCAGGGAACAACTGGCCCATAAAACTGTAGTACTCGCGCCCCAGATGCCAGCGCCTGGCGGCCATATCGGCCTCGCGACCAGCCGCTTTTTGCTTCAGCTCCAGATAGCGGCTATAACCACCAAACAACTCATCGCCGCCGTCTCCGGTTAACGCGACCGTCACCTTTTGCCTAGCCAACTGAGAAATAAAATAAGTGGGCACACAAGAGCTGTCGCAGTTAGGTTCATCCAAACAAGCAGCCATCAGATTGGCATACCCGGCGTAATCAGCCGGATCGATCATCAGGTCCTGATGCTCAGTGCCCAAGTGCTGAGCCATCGCTCTGGCCTCAAGATGCTCACTGTCCGGCATATCACTAAAACCGATTGAAAAAGTTTGTACCGGGCGCTTTAGTACCTTTCGCATCAAAGCCACTACCGTTGACGAGTCAACGCCGCCTGACAAGAATGCACCGACCGGCACATCGGCAATCAAACGACGCTGTGTGGAACGAACCAGTATATCTTCGAGTTGTTCCGCAGTGCCTTGTCCTTGTTGTGGTGCCGGTTGCCATTGAGTAAAAGCATGGCTTTTGCCGACCTCTTCCGGTGTTACGCGCAGAAAATGGCCGGGTTCAAGTTTGAAACAATACGCATAAATTGTGAGAGGTGCCGGTACCTGCTGAAAAGCCAGCAGACTGGCGATATGGCCTGCCGTGATCAAAGGGTCAAAACCAGGCAGCATCGTTAAAGCCTGGAGCTCTGAAGCAAAGGCAAACAAGCCATGCTGATAGGTGTAGTACAGTGGCTTCTCACCAAACAAATCGCGCGCCAGTAACAGGGTTCGATTGCCACGCTGATACCAGCCAAATGCAAACATGCCATCCAGATAGGTCAACGCTTCCGTGCCCTGGTGCTTTAAAGCGTCCAATAATACTTCAGTATCAGAAGTCGAGTGAAAGTGCCGACCTTGATTGATAGCCCGCTGTTTTAACTCAATAAAATTGTAGATTTCACCATTAAAACACAGCACATCAGCGCCGTCTGCGCTTTGCATCGGTTGATGACCGCCCTGGCTGGTATCCACCACACTCAGACGCCGGTGCGCCAGCACACAGCGACCATCTTCCGACAACCAAAGACCAGCATCATCCGGACCGCGGTGTTGCAGGCTATCAGACATTCGTTGTGCCAACTGTTGCAATTCTGACGATGTCAGCGTGCTACTGAGATTATAAAGCCCTGCAATGCCGCACATCAGCGCCGTCTCACTGGAATAAATCCATCACTGTGGTGGTGTCCCATCCCAGCGGATCGTCTAAATAGTAGTCACGGGCTCTCTCAACATAGAGAGTATAAAGCCAGCGGATAAAATTAAAGGACTCAACAAAGTCATCACCACCTTCGGGTGCAATATTCGCCGCAATTTTGGTCATCAATCCACCAACAAAGTTGGCAGAACCATGCATCAGCAGAAAAGTCAGGTCATCGTTGACCAAAGCTTTACTGCGGATATGTTCCCACTGTGCTTTGATCAGCTCCATCGCCTCTGCCTGATTATTACAGCGGTGATCCATTAGACTATGAAGTTTGGTCATACTGGCTGCATACACATCGAGTGGATATTGTGCATAGACTTGGTCCGCCAGCCCGGAAAAAAGCGGATGGAAGGTTTGTGCAATTAAATCATCCAATAAGGCTGCTTTTGCCGGAAGTTCAGCAGACAACAAAACGTTTTCCGGTAACAAAGGCTGCGCACCACGGATTTTTGAACCGTTACTGCAGTTATAGACTTCTATCCGATGACCACTGGCAGCAATAGCCTGGCCTAACAATTTGCGCGACACGTCAAATTCAGGTTTGGTATACACAATAGGCCGGAAATTACCTTCGACCGGTACCCCGCCACCGTGGAAATCCTGATAGTTGTATACCTGACTGCCATCATTTTTGTAATAAGCCGAATGCGACGAATGATGTTTATCAGCCGAGACAAAACCAAGGTCTACGCCCCAGAAATAAAAATAGCGGAACCCCCAGCGAATCATATAATTCAGCACCATGTTGGTCACTGTCGGGTAGGCAAAAGCAAGTGATGCGATCTGAATTCCGTGCTTCTCTAAACCATTGCTGAACATATAGGTAGAAGCTTCACCTTCTTTAAAACACAGCAGGGTTTCCCGGAATAATGCCGCAGTATCGGGATGGATACCGTTCACGCTAATCAGACGGATCTGTTTGAGATACTCCCTATCGTCGATTCGGGTGATCCAATCATAAGTCGTACGGTTTTGCTCAATCTCAGCATGAAAATCCGGGCACAAACCATGCGCATGTAAAGACTTCAGCGCTGTGCCGCAACTGACCAGAATATACTTATCCCGGTGTTCATGCAGGTGCGGGTAACATTCGTCAAGACTGGGGCCGTTGCCGACAATAAACACTGGTAGGTCATAAGCAGCAAAATCTGCTGTGGGAAAATTCTTGCGCATAAAACGGTGGTGGCCGTCGACACTATGATATGTATGTGCGATGCCATAACGGGCATGGTCATAATACTCACCCATCGCCAACACCACTTTAAGCTCAGCGCGCAGATCTGAGCCAGCCCTTTGCATGGCCGAGCTGTAGTAACTGGTCATCAGATATGTGTTTGCGATTGAATACGCTCCTACCTGATAGAACTGCGACATCAAATCGTAAAAATAGGTCGAACCATCGCCGCCCAGATTCAAATAAAGACGACTTTTTTGCTGGTCCATCTTTTCCAGCATACCGGCCCAATCTGCGATAAAAAGGCTGGCATAAAAGAAATCCAGATTTGGCTCGCAGATAAACAAGTTTTCGATGTTTCTATCTTTAGTGAGTGTTTCCGTCTGCAAACCAAATGCGATGCCAAACTGGATCATGCAGTTGACAGAAGCCGGCAACTTGCTTTGTTTCAGAATGGTTTTCTCCAGATGCTGGCTCATATGGTCAGTTACCATAAAGTGCAGATATTTCCAGAGCTTGCCCGGGTTTTTGATACCGACGATGACATCGTCTTTATATGGATGGTCAACAAAGAACCGGGCAACTTCGGCTGACTCGGCAACACAATCTCTGTAGAACAACGCCCGGCGTTTCCGGTGATATAAATTTGGCGCGCCACTATCATCTTCAACTAAAACCCAGTGTTTCGGCTGATACTGCTGCATGTTCTGCCAGATCTCCGGATAAAAGCGCTGCAATGTCTGCATATTGCGTGTAAATCGTTGTTCGGCATCAGCAGAATGAAACTGTTTTTCCTGATAAACCGCCGCCGTATTCGGAGCATGTTCCGGCACATAATCGAGTGCGTGCTGGTAACCGGCAAACAGCGGTTTTGCTTTGGTCAGTTTGTCTAAATCACCTGAGTTTTCCATCAGGTAGTTAATGACTTCGTCCATTACTGGATGGAACTGGTGGCGATAGATGTAGATATCATGCAAATTTGCGTCGAACTGCAGCAATTCAGCAAGCTCTGAAGTGATACCTGACGCGTCAGACCCGGCTTGGATAAATATATGAGTGCCAAGCGCTCTGGCCGTATCGAGCAACATCGACCAGTCATGTGTTTGCACTGAGCACATCAGCATATCGAGGTTCGGCTCGTACACGACCAGAAAACGAATACGGCAGTTTGAAATCAGCTCAGTGAGGTGATAACCCAGGCCCATGCCAAAGACCAGCATCACATCGACGCTATTGGGCAATGGCCGACGGCGCCAGATTTGTCCATCGGCTTCCGTCAGACTGAAATAACTGGCGGCGTTAAAATACTGCGCCAGTTCT
>CAMLNG010000189.1 GCA_946481195.1 uncultured Chromatiaceae bacterium | reverse complement strand
AAAGAGCTGCCAAACGCTGCCCTGCGGGTTCGTTTGGTGGCGCTTTGGGCTTTGTCACTCGTTGCTTACATAGAATCACTATGCCACGCGCCTCGTTTCGCGCCCAAAACGCCACCACCACGCGGTGGCCGAAACGAACAAAACTTAATCACCAAACATCAACACGCCCTATGGTTATTGAGCAGAGTTAACATAATGAAAAATAAATGTGAGGTCACTTATTTTTTTCCGCAATGCCGCCGGCTGCGCTCAATGGCAAGCCGGCTGCGTTGAAATCACGCTGAGGCTGAAAACAAAAACTTAGCTGTTGCGCATTTCTGCGGCGATTTGCTGCAGCGTCTCTGCCAGCTGCGCTGGCTCCTGTGCACCTGAAATCAGGTAACGCTGATTGATGACAAAAGCCGGCACTGAGCTGATACCTGCCTGTTGGTACGCCGCTTCTTCGGCCCGCACTGCATCAGCAAACTGCGTTGATGCCAGCACTTCGCGCGCCGCATCCACATCCAGCCCGGCTGCAGCCACACAGCGCAACAAGACGTCTAACTCACTAACCTGTTCGGCACGGCCAAAATAAGCCTCAAACAATGCGAGCTTCAACGCTGTTTGAGCTGAAACAGTGGTTTCAGACGTGGCAGGAAAGGATGCCGCCGCCCATTTCAATAAGCGGTGTGCGTCATAAGTATTGCAGGTCAGCCGCTGTTCCATGCCGCTGAAATTCAGCCCAAGCCCGGTTGCCAGCTGCATCAGCATCTGTTGCGACTGCTGCATTTGCGCCGCCGGCACGCCGTATTTGCGGCACAAAGCCGGTAAAATTGGTTCAGGCTTTAATGCCGGGTCCGGGTTCAGTTCAAAGGCGCGCCAGTGCAAATCCACCGCAATTTCGCCGTGCAAACTCTGCAGTGCCTGCTGCAAGCGGGCATAACCAATGGCACACCAGGGGCAGGCGATATCCGAAACTAAATCAATCCGCAGTAAGGTCATACTCTGACCCCTGCAGCTGCTAAAGCGTAATCAAAGCCGGCGCAAATCACCGCCACCTGTGCCTGGTTGCACTGTTCCGGCGTGGCGCGCGGGCTGTCCGGATACACTTCAGTGGTGGTGACATAGAGCGCGTCGGTCATGCCCCCACAAAGCGCTAATGACTTTTTCGCGTAATTGACTACACCAAACTGTTGCAATGGTTCGCCAATCAGGCAGCCATTGTCATCTGCTTCTGCCACATGGGTGACTTGACTCACAGCTTCGATCATCACGCGCTGAAACTCCGGCGCTGGTTTTTCGGTGTCACCGACCAGATAAAAGCCATCCGGAATATTCCAGTTGTTATTCACAGTGCCGTCGCGCGCCGCTTTGGCCGGGCGGAATTCACTGTTATCTGAATCTGTGGTTTCGTGTAAGTCGATATGCACCAGCGGCGTTGGGAACTGACTGAGCAGCGCCAGTACGGCATTGGCTTCCTGTGAAGGGCCGCCGGCGACAAAAGAGCGATTGGGGTCGACGGCATCCGGGTTCCAGCGATTGATAGTTTCATAACCCCAAGGACTGATACACGGCAGTACCAGCACATTGGCGATACTGGCATAGCGGGCAAAATGTTCGCGGATAAACAACAAAGCCCCCTGCACACCACTGGTTTCATAACCATGCACACCGCCGGTGACTAACAACAGCGGCTTGTTTGCATCAAACTGGCGGCTTTTGACCGCATACAGCGGATAGGTACCGAGTTGGTGCCCGCTGTAATCCAGCGTACCGTAGCTAAGTAATTCAGCGCAGTCCGCCAATGCCGGGGCTGTCAGAATTTGCTGCAACGGGCTCATCACTTCAGCCTGATAACTGCGTTTGACCGGCTGCTGACTGAGCCACAGCGCTTTTTCCGCAGCGCCCCAGGGGGTGCCCACAGTGCCAATAGGATAAATACGCTGTACAGATTCAGTCATTTTGGAGGCTCCGGAGCAGGAAAAAACAAAGACGTACTATAACATTGCCGCCCGAACGGAAAACAGGCCGACTACGCTCTCGCTGGCGCAATCTGACATTTTTTGTTAATAATCAGCGTATTAAACGATATGACAGCAACACTGTCATACGACAGTGGCTGCCAGAACACGACACAATAACGCCATGTCACAGCACTGTCGTCACGCCCGGGACCTCCGACAGGATACAAAAAACAGCAACTGCAGCAGCCGTGCTGTTGAACCAAAAGGTTTATATCCCAAGGAACTATACCCAGAGGAATTATGAAGATGACAACAACCGCCAATAGCCGGGTCGCCAGTGTGTTTGATTATGCCGGCCATGAGATCCGCCTCGAAGTCAGTATGTTCAGCGGCCGCGAATGGCTATATCTCGACGACCAGTTAGTGGAGAAAAAACTGAATCTGACCTCCTTTCGCAGCAAATTTCAATTTACGCTGGATGGACAAAGAGCCGAGATCCGGCTACAAGCCAAAGGCTGGGCAGGCGCCCTGACCGGCCACTATGGCGTGGAGCTTTATGTTGGCGGCGCGGTAGTCGACAGCGATGAATTTAACTACAGCCAACTGATGATAAAAGACCCGAAAAAACGCCGGGGCGGCCTGACGTTTTTGGCGCTCTGTATGGCGGCGGGTTTTGTGTTCGGCACCGCTGTCGCCATGTTTTTTATGCACTGAGGCCGGTTATGCAACTCAATCCTCACCTGATCAAACAACTCAGAACGGAACGGGGCTGGACGCAGCAGCAACTGGCGGAGATTTGCGCCATCAGCCTGCGCACGGTGCAACGGGTGGAATTACAGGGGCTGGGTTCTCTCGAAACCTGTAAAGCATTATCCGCCGCCTTTGCCGTACCGCGCGAACAGCTGCTGGAAGCTCATCAAACTGCCGCCGGGCAGAGCACATCCGGCACTGGCGGGCGCAATGGGCTTTGGCTGGGCCTCGCCTTTGTGGTTGGCATTGCGGCAGGCTCAGTCCTGACTTTATGGCTGAGTCATTAGGGACTGCCACCACCGCCACAATCCCGCCAGCGTTAATAGCACGGCGGCGGAGCCCAGAGACCCTATCAGCAAACTTTGCGTCAGCAACCAGATATCAGCAAAGCTCTGCTGCCAGGCGCTATAACCCAGCGCCAGCAGCAGGCAAACCACAGTCCAGCGCCAGGCCGGCCAGGGAAAAAGCTGTGGATACAGCTGCTGCAGGCTTTTGCAGAGCAGATATACCGGGGCCAGCACTGTTGCCAGCAATAACAGCAGCGCCGCCAGAAAAAAAATTGCTGTGATCAGGGTTTGCATCATGTCTCCTCGTTCTCGCCGATAGTAAATCAGCCCAACCGCGCCGGGGAAGTGCGGCGGTGTCAGCTAATATTTGGCATAATGCGGTTTTTGAGATCAGGAATTCAAAATGCTGAACGCCACCCGCTATCTTGCTTATTGTTTTGTATTGAGTTTTCTGTTTTGCCTGCTGTATGTCGGCGTCACCAAAGGCGCTGTGTATCAGGACCCGCTTCATTTGCAATATATGCTGATGAGCCTTGGCCTGGCCTATCTGGTGCAGTTTGTGCAAAGCCAAACTATGCTCAGTGTAGTGTTCGCGGTGATGCTGGCGACGCTGGTCAAACTGTTTACCCAATTGTATGGCTGGCCGATCAATGAACGCGCTATTGGCGGCATGAATCTGGGTTATCTCATCGCATATTTGCTGTGTATTCAGCAGTTGGTGAAACTGAAAAAGCAGCATCAATCAAGGAACTGATGTTGCCGGCCGGGCGGGACGCCGAAGCTCTGACGGAGGTCCTGAATGCAGTGGTTGCGCTGTTATTGCCTGTGTTTACTGCTGCCGTTTCACGCGCTGCGGGCAGAACCGCTGCAACTGGTCGACACACTCGCCAGTCTGCAACCCAGAGCCGGGCAAACGCCGCAGGCTGAGGCCCAAATATTACAGCTAATCCTGCAACAATACCCGTCGCCTTATACGCTCGTGGACATCAGCCGCAACCGTGCGCGCGAATGGACCAAATCTGCCGGCAATGCCTGTATTCCCTGGCTGCGCAAAACGCCGGAACGGGCCCGTGATTATCTGTTTACCTTACCCTATATGCTGGAAAGCGCGATCACGCTGGTGTCATTGCCACAATCGCGCTGGCAAACTCAACTTGAACAGCTGCAAGATGCGCAAGGCAAAATCAGTCTGAAACAACTGCTAGAGCTGAAGCGTCCGCCATTAGTCGGTATTGAGCTCAATCGCAGTTATGGCGACCAACTCGATGCCATCCTGCAACAACATCAGGGCCATCCAGCCATTTATACCCGCAGCAGCGCTGGTGAATTTGTCGGCAGTATGCTGCCAATGCTACACAAAGGTTTTGTTGACCTGATGCTGGAATACCCCAAAATTGCCGCGCGCAGCAGCAATGCGCTGCGTTATTGGCCACTCGCCGAAGCAGAGCCGTACAATGCGGTCCATTTTGCCTGCTCCCGCACGCCACAAGGCGAAAAAATCGTCGCCTTACTGAACCAGAGCATTCGCCACCAGGCCGCGAACAAAGATTATCAGCAACTGATGCTGCAAAGTTTTGCCGAAACGGACCGCGCCAAGGTGCTGCGCGACTGGCAACACATGCTGGTTAATCCTTAGCCTTGGGCCTTGGCACTGCTAAAGCGGGGATGTGATAACCGGCTTTTTGAAGTGCAGGCATAAGCTTGGGATCCTGACTGGTCTGGATCAATGTGATCACCGTTGGCGGTATCCTGTCATCAAAGAATCTGAGCCTTTTCACTACTTCGTCTGCTGGCGCCTGCAGCTGCAGCAGCTGGTGCAACATATATTCCCGAGCAAAGCGTTCGTTATTGAAGTACACGCTATTGCGGTCTTTGATTTGTGTCTGCATAAACGCATCCAGGCCCTGCCAGTTTGCCTGGCGGATATATTGCTGTATTTGCGCTGTGGTCTGTTCAAACTTTCTGACCTCCGCCACATAGTACGCGTCTGTTTTGACTCGTTTCAGCATATTGTCGTTAAACTGCAGTAGCCGTTGCAGCGCGCTCTCCGGCTCCGGCACGGTGAGGATCGCCGGTAACTGACTTTGCCCCTGACATTGCCACAGCTGGGTTAATGTCTGGTTGATTTGCTCGCTGGTCTGCCTTAACGCCCGACTGACGGAAGCACTTGCTGCAGAACCAAGCGGGTCGGCTGCCACCGGTTCGTGTTGTAATAACGCCTGCAATTGCGCCGCTTCAGCCTCTGGCAGCTGTTGCAACCAAAACCATTGCCGCTCAGCCGATACCGGCGCCAGTTGCAGACGTAATAAGGTGCGGATCAACGGGAGTTGCTGTTGCAGCTGTTCCTGACTGGCCGGCAGCGGCAGCAAATCAAAAGCATTGTCATCCAGCGGACCAAATGCAGCAGGCACCCCCTGTGCCAGCCAATAATCAAACAAGGTGGTGTCGGCGCGTTGCGCCGCCAGCAGTGTCAGATTCAATAACCGCTGGTTTTCCAGCCAGCTGACAGTTAAATCGCCCGCATAAGACTGCTGCAACATATCGATAATTTGCAGGTCGCGGCCCGTGCGACTGACTAACAATAAATCGATAAAACCAGCCTTAAAACCACTGTCGAGCAATTGCTGTAACTGCACAGGCTGCAGCTCTGGATCTAACTGCAGTATCACCTGCAGTATGGTTAATTCCATAAAGCCAAGCTTGGCAATGTCCGCCGGCTGCGGATATTGCTGCAACCAGTCTTGCAGCGCGCGGTAATCATGTTGCTCAGTAGCCCGCTTGACCTGCGCCAAATCACTGGTAGCGATACTTGTCAGCGGTTCACGCTGTTGCATCAGCAGCAGAAGACCATCCTGAGCTTGCCGGCCCTGCGGCCGCAGTACTGCAATATCGCCACCAAGTTCGCGCACATATTGCAGCTGCAACTCTGGCTGCAGCTGTGCATCCTGCATCATCCGCTTCAGAGTGTCGCTCTGATGTTGCCGGGAGGCACGCAGTGTCGCCAGTTGCTCCGCCAGCTGCTTCGGTTCCGGGCAACTCTGCACTGCAGATAAGGAACTGGTGGCTGTGGCAGGCACTTCCTGCCGTTCTGCTGCCACGACTGGCAGTGCTGAGGGAAATGGCGAAAGACTTTGACTGTTATCGGCGAAGTTCCGCTGTTCTGCCGGCACACGCTGATACTCAGGCCAAAACCACCGCAGGGCGACCGCCAGCAAAACCAACATCGACATCCATTTCCACATCACACAACGACCTTTTGCTAACAAAAACGCAACTATCATACCGAATAAAGCACCATTAGTCATTGCAGAATAAGGTACAAATATCGTCCTGCTGGCGCCTCAGGCCATCGACACCTATGCTAAAAAAATTCCGGTTGGCAAAAGAACAGACGCATGCGCTGGCAGATTTTTCTCGTGGGATGGCTGGTCCATGGCAACGTGCTCGCAGACGCACCGGTCCAGCTGGTGACCGAAGTGTTTCCGCCTTATCAGCAGGTGCAGGACAAGACCATCAGCGGCTGGTCCGTCGATATAGTCCGGCAGATTATGACGGCGGCACAACTGCCTTATCAGATTGACGTAATGCCATGGGCGCGTGCATTTAAAACCGCCCGTTCCACGCCG
Organism: uncultured Chromatiaceae bacterium; assembly: GCA_946481195.1. The sequence goes on along the minus strand of CAMLNG010000189.1, from coordinate 529 downwards.
GATACGCTGATTTTTTCGCTGTTACGCACTGAAGAACGCGAAAGCCAGTTTGCCTGGATCGCACCTTTGTGCCCAATGCGGGTGTCATTTTACACCAGCAGTCACAGACCCGAAGTGCAGGCAGACGGTTTAAACAGTGCGCTGAAATATGTCGTGGGAGTGGAAAACGGTCAGGCCAATTATCACTATCTGCGCGAACAGGGTTTTCGCGAAAGCCGCAATCTGGTGGTGGTCGGCCACAACCACCAGCTGCAACAAATGCTGGAGCTGGGGCGGATTGATTTGATGTTGGTGTCTGATATTTATGTGCAGCAATTGCCAGACCGGGGCGCCGGCTTACGCCGGGTTTTTACTGCCCATGCGCTGGAAAAATACCTGTATCTTGCCGCGCATCCCGCTACTAGTCCGGTATTGCTGGAGAAATTGCATAAGGCCTGGCAGCAGGTCAAAGACCAGCAAATACCTGTCTGCCAGCTGGTGAGTTCTCCACCGTTTTAAACGGCGCTGTTGTCAGGTTTTAAAATTATTC
>CAMLNG010000188.1 GCA_946481195.1 uncultured Chromatiaceae bacterium | reverse complement strand
GAGGAACACATCGACTTCGTCGATACTTTCTTCCTGCAGCAGCTCCGGATCTGAGGCATCGCCGGCATAGACCACGGTATTTTCCAGTGCGCTGGATAAATACTCGGCACGCTCTTTACTGCGCTCAATCAGTTTGACGCTGTGAGTTTTTTCCAGTGCTTTGGCAAGGCCATAACCGACGTTGCCGCCGCCGGCGATCATGATACGGCGATAGCTGTTTTCCAGCTTTTGCAGCTCGCTCATTACGGCGCGGATATGTTTGGTGGCTGCGACAAAAAATACTTCGTCGTCGGCTTCGATAATAGTGGTGCCAATAGGTTTGATGGCGTGACCGCGCCGGTAAATAGTGGCGACCCGGGCATCAATATGCGGCATGTGCTCTTTTAGCGTCGACAGCGCATGACCAACCAGTAAACCACCATAATAGGCTTTCACCGCCACCAGACTGACTTTGCCACCGGCGAATTCCACCACCTGCAGCGCGCCCGGGTAATCAATCAGCCGGCGGATATAGTCGGTCACCAGTGTTTCAGGTGCAATAAAATGGTCGACCGGCAAATCATCTTTATTAAACAGCTTGTCGCGGTATTTGATGTACTGGTTGGTGCGGATACGCGCGACTTTGGTTGGTGTATTAAAAATGCTGTAGGCGACCTGACAGGCGACGATATTGACTTCGTCGCTGTTAGTAACGGCGATAATCATATCCGCATCTTCGGCGCCGGCTTTTTTCAGGATGTCCGGGTGCGCGCTGTGGCCATGCACCACCTGCAGGTCAAACTTGTCCTGCAGTGCCCGTAATTTTTCGGCATTGATATCAACGACGGTGATGTCGTTTTCTTCCCCGACCAGGTTCTCTGCCAAAGTCGCGCCGACCTGACCCGCACCTAAGATAATGATTTTCATGCAATCGCCTTTTTCTGCAATTTGGCGTAGAAGAAGCCGTCAGCCTGCGACTGGCCCGGTAATAACTGCCACTCGCTGGCGGTATGATTATGACTTAATGGCATCGCCCGAGCGTCGGGCTGGGTCTCGAGAAAACGTTGGATCTGCAGCTGGTTTTCATCCGGTAATACACTGCAAGTCGCGTACAACAGGACTCCGCCTGGCTTCAGCGTTGGCCAGACGGCGGCCAGAATCTGTTGCTGTAACAAGGCAAGCGCCGCGATGTCCGGCTTTTTCCGCAACCAACGAATATCCGGATGCCGGCGGATCACGCCGGTGGCCGAGCAGGGTACGTCCAGCAAAATGCGATCAAACTGCTGACCATCCCACCATTGGCCGGGTTCGGCGGCGTCGGCTGCTTTGATGATGGCTTCATGGCCAAGCCGCGCCAGGTTTTCGCGCACCCGTACCAGTCGCGCCGGATCTTTATCCAGCGCCAGCACCTGTGCCTCCGGTGCCAGCTCCAGCAAATGACCGGTTTTTCCACCTGGTGCACAACAGGCGTCGAGGATCCGTTCGCCGTTTTGCGGCGCCAGAAATACTGCGGCGTATTGCGCGGCTAAATCCTGTACGGCAAAAAAGCCCCAGACATAACCGGGCAGCGTGGTGACATCACAGGCTTTGTCGAGCAAAATGGCCTGTGGCATTTCAGCCACGGGCTGGCTGAAGCCAATCTCCATCGCCGTTAAATCTGCAGTGAATTTCTCTACCGAACAGCGTTTGGTGTTCACGCGCAGCCACAGCGGTGCTTTTTGCTGATTGGCGGCGATAATCTCCAGCCACTGCTGCGGATAAGCCTGTTGCAGCGCCTGCACCAGCCAGGAAGGGTGGTTGGTTTGCACTGAAAGCGGCGCGTCGGCGAATTCAAATAATTCCGGCTGGCGCTGCACCGAACGCAACACGCCGTTGATCAGCCTGGTCATCGACTGACCTTTCAGATACCGGGCCGCTTCGACCGTTTCGCCGACGGCGGCGTGGTCTGGAATCCGTAAAAATTTCAGCTGGTAAATACCGAGGTAAATCAGAAATTGCAGCGGCCGCAGCTGCTTCACCAGCGGCTTACTCATCAACTGCTGGCAGACAAAATCCAGTTGCGGCAGCTGGCGCATCAGGCCAAAACACATTTCCTGCAGCAGGGCTTTATCTGCCGGGTTACTAAACAGCAATTGAGCTTTAGGCAAAACGTCTGACAACGATTTGCCCTGATCAACGACCTGATAACACAAGGTTGCTGCTGTGGCGCGTAAGTTGGCCGTCATTGCGGCTGTTCCGCGTTAGTTTGCAGTTGCTGACCGGTCTGGAACCATTCCGCGCGGCCATTGAGAAAATCGACCACCGCCATGGCTTTTTTGCCGGGCGGTTGCAGCTGTTCAATCACCAGTAAACCGTCCGAGGTACCAATCGCAATGCCTTTTTTATCGACCCGCACCACCTGACCTGGCTGTGCGGAGCCTGCTTCAACCCGGGCCTGCCAGATTTTCAGCTGTTGCGTGCCGAGTTGCAGATAACTGACTGGCCATGGGTTAAAGGCACGGATCTCGCGCTCCAGTGCCACTGCGGCTTTGTTGAAATCAAGCAAAGCTTCTTCTTTGCTGAGTTTTTCCGCGTAGTTGGCGGCGCTGTCTTGCTGTGGCTGTGCTTTGGACTGCAAACTAGGTAAATCCTGCAGAGCTTCTACCAAAGCCCTTGGGCCTATCACGGCAAGCTTGTCGTATAGCGTTGCGCTGGTGTCGTGATCTTCAATTGGCAAAGTAGCCATGCTGAGCATAGCGCCGGTATCAAGGCCGGCATCCATTTGCATGATAGTGACGCCGGTGTTTGTATCGCCAGCCCATAATGCGCGTTGGATCGGCGCAGCTCCGCGCCAGCGTGGCAATAACGAGCCATGCACATTAATACAACCCAGTTTAGGTGTATCCAGTACCACTTGTGGCAGGATCAGGCCATAAGCCACCACCACCATCAGGTCTGCGTCCAGGGCCGCCAGCTGTTGCTGCGCCGGCGCCTTTTTCAGGGATTTTGGCTGAAACACCGGAATGTCATGCGCCACAGCCAGCTGTTTGACCGGACTGGCCTGTAACTGCTGCCCACGTCCTGCCGGGCGGTCCGGCTGGGTGTAGACAGCGATGACCTGATGTTCAGAATCCAGCAGGGCCTGCAGATGGCGGGCGGCGAAGTCCGGCGTGCCGGCAAAAATAATACGAAGCGGTGTGGTCACGGAGATTCCTGTCAGGCTTTAGCGGCGCGGGCTTGTTTTTCCAGCTTTTTCTTGATGCGATCGCGTTTTAATGGCGACAGATAATCGATAAACAACTTACCAACCAGATGGTCCAGTTCATGCTGCAAGCAGATTGCCAGCAAGCCATCGGCTTTGACTTCAAACCAGTTGCCGTCTAAATCCTGCGCTTTTAGTGTGATTTCAGCCGCGCGTTCGACATTGGCGTAGTTTTGCGGCACCGACAGACAGCCTTCTTCATAGGTGGTGTCGCCGCTTTTCTCGGTGATTTCCGGGTTGATAAAAATTTGTGGCTGGTTACGTTCTTCAGATAAGTCGATCACAACCACACGTTGATGAACATTGACTTGAGTAGCGGCCAGACCAATGCCGTTTTCGGCGTACATGGTCTCCAGCATGTCTGCAACTAACTGACGTGTCTCATCATTTACTGTCGCAACGGGTTTAGCGATAGTCCGCAGACGTTCATCGGGATAATGTAAAACGGTTAAAACTGCCATGGCACCTACAAAATTATGCTTTGTGAATATAACTGTGTTATGGTTCAATTTTAGCCATTAAATCGCTGTAATAACAGCTCCCTATGCATTCTGTGCAATAATTACTGCAGTTCCGGGCCGAAGGAAACTGGCATGCTGAAAACAATAACAAGCTCAATCGCCGCCCTGTTGTTCTGTCTGACGACAACTGCGTCAGCTGACATTCTCGCCATTAAACCTGATGCACCTAAGAGTTACACGGTCAAACAAGGGGACACCTTGTGGGACATTTCCGGTTTATATCTGCAGCAACCCTGGCTGTGGCCACAATTGTGGAAACTGAATCCGCAGGTGGAGAATCCGCATTTAATCTATCCGGGCGACGTGTTGAGTCTGAGCTATGACAAAGACGGCCAGCCGGTGTTGACGGTCAATGGCAGCGCGCTGAAGGTGTCACCATCAGACAGCGCTGCAGCGCCCGGTCAGGGGATACGCAAGTTATCCCCTCAAGCGCGTAAATCACTGAAGAATGTCAAAGCAGTCACGACTATTCCGTTGATGATGATCCGGCCTTTCCTGACCTACGAGCAGTCGTTGTCGGCGGAGCAGATTGACACCTTGCCTTATGTTTTGGGTGCGGACGACCACGTTAAAAATGCCAGTCAGGGTCATATTTTGTATGTACGTGGCCAACTGGAGCAAGACGCTGCCTACGGCATTTACCGCAAAGGCAAAGCTTATGTAGACCCGCAAACCGAAGAAATTCTGGGCTACGAGACTATCCTGGTCGGCACCGCCAGGGCATTTCGTGCCGGTGGCACTGAAGTCAATGCTCCGGCCTCAGTGGCGGTGCTGGATGTAAAACAAGAGATCCGCCAGGGCGACCGGTTACTACCGGCTGCGGATGGCCAGAGCCTGCCGGCGTTTTTTATGATGAGAAAGCCGGAGCAGCCAATTTCAGGCAGTATTATCGATACAACGTCAGACCTGCGTGAATTTTCCAGTTGGGATATCGTGGTGCTGAACAAGGGCCAGCAGGATGGTGTAAAAGCCGGATATATGTTTGCTATTTCCCGGCAGTCCCCGACAGTAGTTGATTCCAGCCGCGGGCCTGTTTATATGTCTGATGCATCGAAGTATCAGAAAATTATGGGTGGGATCGACGGTGATCGTATCGACATGCCCAAAGAACAAATCGGTGAGTTGATGGTGTTTAAGGTGGCAGAACGCACCAGTTTTGCTATCGTCACTGGGACGAAAAAACCGATTCGGGTCGGCGACAGCATCGGCGACCTGTAAAATTTCATAAGTTGTTCTTAGTGATTGCACTAGTAATCAGTAGGGACCTTTTCCGGCCTATAGGGGGAGATCATGGACGATCTCATCTGCTGGCTGCGACTGATGGCAGTGCCCGGGCTTGATGCCAATGCCTTGCTGCAAATCAGTTCAGCCTGTTCTGTCACCGAGCTGTGTCAGGCATCCACGACCCAATTGCAGCAGCTGGGCTTTTCAGCCGTGCATGCTTTGCATCTGACTCAATCACACCGAAAAGCTGAACAGGCATTGCAATGGCTTCAAATGGATGCCAATCGCTGGTTTATCCCTTTTAACGATTCACGATATCCGCCATTACTACGCGAAATTAAACATCCGCCGGTGGGTTTATTTGGTTGTGGTGACCCTGCAGTGCTGCAAAAACCACAGATTGCTATTGTTGGTAGCCGCAGACCAACCCCAACCGGACGACAAATTGCGCTTGAATTTGCCGCTGAGCTGGCGACTCTGGGGTTTGTCATCACCAGCGGGATGGCCACTGGTATTGATGGCGCTGCGCATCAGGGGGCATTAAAGGCCAAAGGCGAAACCATCGCCGTGATGGGGCATGGTTTATGTCATCTATACCCGCCACAACATCAGGCGTTGCAGCAGCAAATCATCGCGCAGGGGGCTGTAGTGTCGGAGTTTTTGCCGCAGCAACACCCCAAAGCGGAGTTTTTCCCGATCCGCAACCGAATTGTGGTGGGCCTGAGTCTTGGCACATTAGTGGTTGAGGCTGCAGAAAAAAGCGGATCCCTCATCAGTGCACATTATGCCGCCGAATACAGCCGTGATGTATTTGCGATTCCGGGTTCTATCCGAAATCCGCAAGCGGCGGGCTGTCATCAGCTTATTTTACAAGGTGCTAAATTAACCCGCAGTGTGGCCGATATTCTGGAAGAGTTAGCACCGCTGCTTGCAGCAGATTTATTCAGCCATCCGGTTGAAAAAAATAGTTGTTTGCCACTCTTGTCCGAAGAAGGCTTGTTAGCTAACGTAGGAGATGAGGCAACTGCAATAGACCTGATTGCAGATCGCGCAGCAATGCCGGTAGCCGACGTAACCATAGCCCTGCAACAGCTTGAATTAACTGGCGCAGTGGCAGCCGTACCTGGTGGCTACATTCGAGTGAGGAGGGCCTAGTCATGTTTGATATCCTCGTCTACCTGTTTGAGAATTACATCCACAACGAATCGGAAATTTACGTCAACCAGGCTGATTTGACCAAAGAATTGGTCAAAGCCGGATTTCATGATGATGACATCTTCAAAGCCCTGCGCTGGCTGGAGAATTTATCCCAGCTGCAAGAAAGTCATGTTAAACCCTATTTAACCAAAACAACTTCTAACGCTTTACGTGTGTACACGCCGGAAGAGTTAAGAAAACTCGATGCTGAATGCCGTGGTTTTCTGATGTTTCTGGAGCAAATCAATGTGTTGGATCTACCCACCCGCGAAATGGTATTAGACCGCGTGATGGATTTAGACAGTGCTGAAGTCAGTCTGGAAGATTTAAAATGGGTGGTTTTAATGGTGTTGTTTAACGCACCAGGCCATGAAACTGCTTATGCCCAGATGGAAGATCTGATTTTTGAAGAACCAACCGGACCGCTGCACTAAGCCGCAGTCAGCATTAAATTGTTCCTGATACAACGCCGGTATTTGCCGGCGTTGCCTTTTCTGTGGCCGTCTGTGCGATAATGCCGCACCTTTGACAGCCGGCCGTTTGAGTTATGTCTGACCAACCTTTGTTTGCCATTCCAGAGCACAAACAAACCTGCCCATTGTGCCAGCATGAACTGGTGATGAAATCCGGCAAGCACGGGCCATTTCTGGGCTGCAGCAATTATCCGGCCTGTAGTTATATTCAGAATCTGCACCCGCATGAAAGTACCATCGTCAAGTTGCTGGAAGACACACCATGCCCAAGCTGTGGTGCTGCGCTGGCGGTGAAGAATGGCCGTTATGGCATGTTTATCGGGTGCAGTAATTTTCCGTCCTGTCATTTTATTGTGCACGAAGAGCCGGTGGTGGTTGCGGATGTACATTGCCCGCAGTGTCACACCGGCAAACTGGTGGAGCGCACCAGTAAGTTTGGCAAAACCTTTTATGGCTGTGATCAATATCCGAAATGTGATTTTGTGCTGAATTTTAAGCCTGT
>CAMLNG010000187.1 GCA_946481195.1 uncultured Chromatiaceae bacterium | reverse complement strand
AGCGTCGCACCGCATCGTCTATCCGTGCCTGTGGAATAATGCCCTGTTCCACCTGACGGACCGTGTTGTGATAAAAGGCTTCAAAATGTTCCGGCACCATCAGCACATCGACGCCGGCATTAATAGCGCCGGCGCATTGGGTTAAATCGCAGCCTTCAACAAAAGTGTGGCCGTTCCAGTCACTGACAACAAAACCGTCAAATCCCATCTGTGTTTTCAGCACGTCGGTCAGCAGATACTGGTGGCCATGCAGCCGCTTGCCGTTCCAGCTGTTAAACGACACCATCACCGACTGCACGCCGGCAGCGATCGCGGTTTTGTAACCGGCGGCATGAATGTCACGCAAGCCCTGCTCGTCAATCAGGGTGTCGCCGCGATCGACGCCTTTTGCCGTGCCACCGTCACCGACAAAATGTTTGGCGGTGGCGATCCGGCCGGCGCCCTGTAAAAAATCCCGGGCCAAAGTGCCCTGCAGCCCAGACACCATCTGACCGGCATAAGCCTGCACTATTGCCGGATCTTCCGAGTAACTTTCATAAGTGCGGCCCCAGCGGTCGTCGCGCACCACGGCAACAGTGGGTGCAAAGCTCCATTCAATGCCGGTGGCCGCGACTTCTTTGGCGGTTGCCACGCCGATGCGGTGAATAAGTTCAGGGTCGCGGGCAGCACCGAGGCCAATATTGTGGGGGAATAACGTGGCGCCAAACACATTGCTGTGGCCGTGCATCGCATCAGTGCCCCAGATCGCCGGAATACGGCTGCCATCCAGGCTGGCGTCTACGGACGCTTCGTACATTTCATCAGCGTATTTCAGCCAAACCGATGCCGGCGCGCGTTTTTTGCCGTAAGGCGCAGTGTTGCCGCCATTGAGGTAAGAGCCAAAACCATATTTGCGCATTTGCGCGACGGACAGATAACCAATTTCTGGCTGGATCATCTGCGCCACTTTTTGCCCCAACGTCATCCGCGCCAGAATTTGATCAAGCAAATGTTCCAGCTGCGGGTCACGCGGCAAGCCGGTGTTGACATAAGGCCACGCAACTTTTGCTAAGCCGGCAGCGTTTGTACCAGTGTTGACGCTGCTGGCCGCCTCAGCTGCCTGAGGGTTGGCAGCAAGCGCCGGCGCAGCGACGGCAACGGCCAGCAGCAGGCCGGTACTCTGAGCAAGAAATCGGGTAGATCGCATATAAAAATCCTTGGTGATCACAACATCAATCGCTGGCAGATAAAAAGAAACCGCTCGCCAAAGGTGAGCGGTTAAAAGCCAGGACAGTCAGCTTCAAATACGTTTAATGTCAGAAATTAAACCCGGCCCGCACACCGTAATAACGCGGCATACCAAAGCTACCTTTCGGGAAGCCTTTGCCCGTGTTACTCCAGTGCTGCACCAGTTCATCGGTGGCATTACTGATAAAGACTTCTGCAAACCAGGCCTGACTGACCGGTTCATATTTCAGCGAGGCATTGGCCATGGTATATGCGTCACGGCGGTCATCGATATAACGCGTCGCGTCCGCTGACACCGCAAACTTCATGTCGTCCAGGTGACGGTCGACGTTCCAGATGGTGTTATAGGATTTGTCTTTCCAGCTCAGGTTAAACCAGCCATGGATAAAGCCAAAGCGACCCAAATCCACGCTGTGGGTGTAACTTAAATTGGCGGTGAGCTCAGGCACCATCGCCAGCTGATTGCCTTTGAGGTTGGTGCTCAGCAGGCGGTTGTTCGGGTCAATCGACTGCTCATACGACAGCTTAAACAGATACTCCGGGTCGTAATCCCATTTGGTGATCCAGTCTTCGGTGATACGGGCGTCGGTCCAGGTGACATAACCGTTGATACGGCCGCTTGGGTAAGGTTTCCAGTCAAACTCCAGCTCAATGCCTTTGATGGTCGAACCCGGCACGTTTTGCGTGTAATAGGCGATCACCGGCATATTGCGGTAATCCAGCAATGGCTTGCCGTCCGGCCCCAATACCGGGCTGCCGTCCGGGTTTTCCACCGCGGCCAGCCGCTCTACGTTGCCGATAGAACCGACGGATGCATATTGCATGTCGGTGTAGTCGGTATAAAAGAATACCGCCTGTAAATTCAGCGAGTTATCCAGCAGGCTGGTTTTAGCGCCCACTTCATAAGTCAGCACTTTTTCCGGGTCAAACTGAGTTTCAAAACGCTGCACCTGGCCGGTTCTGTCGTTGACCACTTCAAACACGTCACCGATGCCGCCGGCTTTAAAGCCTGAAGCCACATAGCCATACAACATAGTGTCGGCGCTCAGGTCGTAATCCAGCCCCAGCCGGAAATCATGGTTACGCCAGCTGCCTTTGTTGTCATTGGCAAAGGACGATTTATAAATCGCCGGATTTTCAAAGGCATTGGTTGGCAAACCTGATAACTGCGTGCGGTTAAACCAACCCGGTGCGCAGCCGTCGGCATTGGAGCAGCGCAGTGTGCGGCCACCTTTGTCCTGTTTGGTTTCGTCACTGAAACGATAACCCAGCGTCAGGTGTGTGGCCGGTGTCAGGTTGTAAGTGGCCTGACCAAACGCGGCCAGCGCGTCGGTGGAGCGATCCGGCTGGTCCCAAAAGGCTTTATCATCCATCGGGTTATCGTAATAGCCAAAGGTAACGGTTTTTTCGTGGAACAGGTTCACCCCGGCGATCCAGACTAAATCGCCGCGTTCATCCGACTGCAACTGCAGTTCGGTCGAATAAGAGCGCGCGCCGGTACCGTCGAGGAAAAACATCGCGCCGTCCCAGACATCCAGCCCGACTTCGGTATCCTGCGCCGACTGACGCTGCATATCTTCATAACCAGCCAGCCAGACCAGATTCAGTTCGTCGGTCAGTTCGTAGTTCAGCGTGTTGCGCAGATAAGTGATATCCAGCTCCAGTTTACCCGGCACGTTCACCACGGCCTGATAAGTGTTGTCACTGGGTAAAAAGCTGGCGCAGTCGCCGCCGAGCTCCGCAGGTCTGCCGCGTAATTTGTCGCAGTTCACCATGTCGACCGAGCCGGCACTGTCATTTTTGTAATACTGAAACACGGTATGGTTGCTGAAACGACCGGTCGACGGCTGCCATAAGGTACTGACGCGGAACGAATGTTCGTTGGCGTTGTTATAAAAATCGCTTTTGTTGGCCGGTGTTAAGGCCCGTACTTTTTGCGCATTCGGATTCGTCCCGGCGGCATCTATCCACCAGTTTTCGCGTTGGGTTAAGGTCTGGCCGACGCCTGAATAAGAATTTTCAGCAATGACTTCCGCATCCAGCACGCCAGCCGGTAAATACCGGGTGTCATACTGATTCGGGTCCCAATAACCTTCAACATAAGAATCGCGTTGCAGAGTTTTGCCGGAAAAACGCACGGCAAAGTCATCAGTCAGCCCCAGGTTGAACATGCCGCCAAAGCTTTTGGCATTAAATTTACCCAGTTCGGTATTGGCGTTGCCATAATTACTGCCAATTTCCGGTTTGGCCGACAGCACATTGATGCTGCCCACGGTCGAATTGCGGCCAAACAGCGTGCCCTGCGGACCGCGCAAGGCTTCGACCCGCTCGACGTCGTACATCAGCGCCAGCGCGCCTTGCATCCGCGGCGAATAAATCCCATCCAGATGCACGCCAACTGCCGGGTCGCCAAGCTCAGTAATATTGGTGGAACGTATGCCACGCATCGTGATCACCGGCGCGGCCTGCTCTGAGGCCACCGAGATATCCAGCCCCGGCACTAAATCGGCAATATCCACCACATTATTGACGCCATGCTGCTGCAGCTGGGTGTCGCTGATGGCCGAAATCGCCACCGGTGTTTCCATCAGTTTGGTTTTTCGTTTGGTCGCTGTGACTGAAATCACCTCCAGCGCGACGTCATTGCTGCTGGTTTTTGCTGCCGCTGCGCTGCTGTCAGTTTTGGTTTGAGCGGCATTGGCAGCAGTGTCCTGCGCCATAGCCGGATAAGCGCACGCCAGCGCCACCGCAAGCGAAAGTGCGTTACGTTTGAACATGTTCTACCCCTGTCTGTGTGTTTTTTGCTTTTGTTGTGGTGGCTAACCGGACTGCTGGCTGTTGCCACAGGCGGTACCTTAAAGCGGTGACAGAAGGGAGAGATAGACAGATTCGACAAGGCGAGACAGCGACACTACAACACGATGGCCTGTACAAAGCAGAGGGACAGAATACCCAGCCATCCAATGGTCCGATGTTGTTTCCCTGCAGCTCTGGTTATTGGATAAGGTATTCCGGAAAGCGTGATAGCATCAGGCACAGCCCCGGATTAGGCCTTGTGACCAACATCTTAGTGACCATAGCAGTGAGTGTATTAAGTGCTAAACAGCGCTGCTGAATTTTGCTTTGAGCAGCAACCAGGCAAACTTCAGGTTACTTGTTAAATAACGCTTCCACATCCGGCGCGGCTCCTGCAACATCCGGTAAAACCACTCCAGACCACTGCGTTGCATCCAAAGCGGTGCCCGTTTCACCTTGCCTGCGACAATATCAAAAGTGCCCCCGACCCCCATCACAAAGTCGACACCCAACTCCGTACGCCATCTATTGATAAAGTTTTCTTTGTGCGGTGAGGTAATGGCAACAAACATTAACCGGGCTCCAGACGCTTTAATTTGCGTGACGACAGCTTGTTCGTTGTCCCAAAAGTAACCATGGTGCACGCCGGCGACCAATAGACCGGGATAAAGCTGTTTGACCCGTGCGGAAGTGGCGGCAACCACATCTGGTGTTGCGCCAAGCAAAAAGACCGGATACTGACGTTGCTGGCTCATGGCAATGAGCGCATGAAACAGGTCCACGCCGGCCACCCGTTCCGGTACCTCATGCCCCAGCCAGCGGGCACCAAACACAACCCCCATCCCGTCGATATTGATAATGTCACAGCTTCGCACGGACTCTCTCAATTCAGGGTCCGACTGCATATGCACTACTTTGGCAACGTTTACTACCACATGCTGGGTAAACACATGCTGTTCAATCCGCTGGGCAATCAGCTCAACAGTTCCCTGCATACTGGCAATATCCATAGTACAACCAAACAATTGAATACGTTGCATAACATCCCTTAATGAGTGACGTTAAATTTCCTGGATTAAAGCAACCATACAATTAGAAATCGTCGAGACATCATTCAAGCGAACTGCCATCCAATGCAAAACAACTAAAGTTAAAGCACAGGATTATTTAAATGACAACTTTGTGCATTTGATAATTAAAATTTCAGAAAGGGAGACAGTGCAACGAAACGAGATGAGCGATGCTAAAGCAGATCAAAAACAATAAAATAATTTAACAAATAATTCTCTGATAAACTTCAGCTACAATTTTTGGATAACATACTTTGCTTGAAAAATTCAATTCAAAATAAGCTTTTGCTGACTTAGCACAATGCTGCGCCAGTACAGGATCATCTAAAAATTTTTGCATAGCACCAGCCAGCGAATCTGCATCACCGGGTTGTACCAATAACCCTGAGACACCATCAGTGATGGCTTCGGGAATTCCCCCAACGCGAGTAGACACAACAGGTAATCCAGCCGACATAGCTTCTAAAATACACATCGGAAATCCTTCATTAAAGCTGGGTAACACCAACATAGCGGCATTTGACAGATACCAGGAACGTTCTTCGGGCTCAATCCAGCCTTTAAATTCCGCATACCGGGCAATGCCCAACCGAACTGCGAGAGCACGGTATTCGTCCAGCTGACCAGAACCGCACAGAACCAGTCTTGCGACGTATCCCTTTTCCACTAAAGTTTTAAACGCAAAGAGCAGCTCACGCACCCCCTTTTTTTCTTCAATTCTGCCTAAAAACAGAATGTCAGTGCCCCGGGCCGGACTGCGTACACCACGCATTTCAGGAACGCTATTAAAAACAACAACAATAGGGTGATCAGCCCCCACAACGCCGCTCAGCCAGCTTTTCCAGCTTTCCGAAAGCACGATGATGATATCCGCCTGCTTCAGCCGAGCAGCAATGAAATGTCTTTTGTACTTTCCTGATTCATTGTCATAGAAGACCCTAAACTCACCACCGTGCAAATGACAAACAACCTTCACTTTGAATAACTTAAATAAAATAATAAAAACTGATTTACGATAAAAACTTCCACGCGAAGCAACATGAAGGTGCGCTATTGCAACCTTCCTAAAAACCAAGACTAAAAACACTTTCAAAATAGAAGCAAAAAAAACAAACAGATTACCGAGTCCTTTATAATCAGAACGATGAGACTCCACATAAATAAAATTATTACTCTGTATAAAACCAGAGTCACGATAGCCTCTGACGACGGTTGCAATGCCGCCACTACCGGCCATTGCTGTGCCAATCATTATATTAATGACTTTCCTATGCATCGGGCTCCGCTCTAAATTCGCTGACGACACTTTTAAATTTGCCGTTCTGGGTCCTTGGAATCTGATCTACGATCTGGTACTCGACATAGTCCAGATGCCCAACATGGTCCTCGAAAGATTTTCTAATTTTATTCAGTAATTCATGACTATAGATTTCATTAATAGGCACGATGTTAAACTGTATATTTCCAACCGCATCCTGCACAATCTGACAAGCTAAGAGATTGGCAATCTTTTTAAACACTACATCCAACCGTCCAATACTTCGTCCGTCCTTCAGGTACAAAATATCATCTTGCCTGCCGATAATTTTCCCGGCGCAATCTGAAGTCACACCGCAAGGGCAAGGAAAGTCAAAAACCACCTGAGAAACATAATCGCCAGTGTCATATCTTAGTAACGGCATTGCTGAGTTATGCCTGTTCGTACCGACAATTCGAAATAGCTCACCTTCCTTAATGAATTCCACAGATGAATAATCATGTCTGACGTGATAATTCTTATGTTTGCATTGCTGCAACATAGCGACTCGCTCAGCTTGGCCATATTGATCAAAAATCGCACCGAAAACGCGTTCACACAACTCCCGGTCGGCATCGTTCCAGGTCTCACTGCTGGTGAATACCCCACATAACGGCCAACCCGGCCGCCAGTCGATAGTTTCCGCATACTTTGCGAGGGCTGCCAATGAGCTGGGATATGCCATGATAATGTCGGGCTTAAATGTGTCTAGTTGATTCAGATAATATAAAAAAGTCGATTGAGATATATGAAACGATGACATA
>CAMLNG010000186.1 GCA_946481195.1 uncultured Chromatiaceae bacterium | reverse complement strand
GATATCTGATTGCGCTGCAAAGCATTCTGAACAAAGAAACTAACCGTTTTCTGCGGATCTGGGTGCAAACGCTGGTGCCGCCGGCCATTACGATGACGCTGTATTTTGTTATTTTTGGCAATTTAATCGGCAGCCAGATTGGCCAAATCCACGGTTTTAGCTACATGGAATTTATTGTGCCCGGCCTCATTATGATGTCAGTGATCACCAACTCTTATGCCAACGTCGCATCGAGTTTTTTCAGTGCGAAGTTTCAGCGCAACGTCGAAGAACTGCTGGTGGCGCCGGTGCCAAATTACATCATAGTGCTGGGTTTTGTTGGCGGCGGTGTAGCGCGTGGTGTGTTGGTTGGCCTGATTGTCACTGTGCTCAGTCTGTTTTTTGTGGATATTCGTATTCATCATTTGTGGGTCATTGTCAGCACAGTGTTACTGACTTCTGCGGTGTTTTCCCTGGGCGGCCTGATTAATGCGGTGTATGCCAAAACTTTTGATGACATCAGCATAGTGCCGACATTTGTATTAACGCCGCTGACCTATTTAGGCGGGGTGTTTTATTCCCTGAGCCTGTTGCCGGAGTTCTGGCAGGGCGTGTCGACGCTGAACCCGATTGTGTATATGGTCAATGCGTTCCGCTATGGTTTTCTCGGTCATTCCGATGTCAGCCTGACGCTGGCTTACTCGGTGTTGATTGGCCTGATTGTGTTGTTGTTTGCTGTGGCGATGCAGTTGATCCGCCGTGGCACCGGGCTGCGTAGCTAAGATTTGACTGATGCAAATCGGTCAGCGCGTTTCCCAAACCGCGCTGACCATACTGCACGGACCAGTCCGCACATTTTTTAAAGACATTTGTGATGTGTTTTAGTACATTGCTTCCTTTGGGCCACCGCAGAGCCCACGCGCTTTCAAGCGCCAACAGACCGCAGAGTCTGAGTTCACCACGGCGAGGATAAATGACAGATAACAAACGAACGGCAACAGCGTCCGAAGAGGCTCTGTGGCGGATCTTTACCGTCCCTGAAGCGCCGGATTCGACGCTCAGCATCATCGAACAAAACATTTCGCAGAATCTGGCTGGTTTCCTGCGCGAAAGTATTGTCGCAGTGGAAAAACCGCTGTGGCAGATTGAACGTGATTTTCAGGCTTATCAGATCCCGGCCGAACCGACTTTTGTCTCCGATTACGCCGAAAATATTATGCAAAAGCTGGTGGCGCATTCAGTCCACACCGCAGCGCCCAGTTTTATCGGCCATATGACTTCAGCTTTACCTTATTTTGTGTTGCCACTGTCGAAAATGATGGTGGGGCTTAATCAGAATCTGGTCAAAATCGAGACTTCCAAAGCCTTCACGCCGCTGGAACGTCAGGTGCTCGGCATGATGCACCATTTGGTCTATGGCGAAACGGAAGGCTTCTACAAAAAATGGCAGCATAGCGCCAACCATTCGCTCGGTGCGTTTTGCTCTGGCGGCACTGTCGCCAATATGACAGCGCTGTGGATTGCGCGTAACCGTTTACTGAAACCGGATGGTGATTTTAAAGGTGTAGCGAAAGAAGGGCTGTTCCGTGCTATGCGTCATTACGGCTATGACGATTTGGCCATTCTGGTGTCGGAACGTGGCCATTACTCACTGAAAAAAGCTGCAGATTTACTTGGGATTGGTCGCGATATGTTGATCCCAATCCCCACGGACGACAACAACAAAGTTGACGTGGTGAAAATGCGCGAAAAAGCGCTGGAGCTGCAGGCTCGCCACATCCGGGTGATGGCGATTGTTGGTGTCGCCGGCACGACCGAAACCGGTAATGTTGATCCATTAACTGAGCTTGCGGCACTCGCCGCAGAGTTGCAGTGTCATTTCCACGTCGACGCGGCCTGGGGCGGCGCTACATTATTGTCGGACAGTTATCGGTATCTGCTCAAAGGTATTGAACTGGCCGATTCTGTCACTATCGATGCACACAAACAAATGTATGTGCCGATGGGCGCTGGCATGGTGGTATTTAAACATCCATCGAGTGCCCATGCCATTGAACACCACGCTGAATATATTCTGCGTAAAGGCTCAAAAGATTTAGGCAGCCAGACCTTGGAAGGCTCCCGCCCCGGCATGGCGATGCTGGTGCATGCCTGTTTACAGGTGATTGGCCGCAAAGGTTATGAGATCCTGATCAACAGGTCTTTAGAAAAAGCACGTTATTTTGCCGGATTGATTGATTTACATGCCGACTTTGAATTGGTGACAGCCCCTGAGCTTTGTTTGTTGACCTACCGTTATGTACCGGCCCAGGTACAACAGGCGATGCACAAAGCCAAAGCGGCCGGTGATGTGGAGCGGTTGAAGAAATTCAATGAATTGCTCAGTGGCCTCACCAAATTTATCCAGAAGCGTCAGCGGGAAGAGGGCAAATCTTTTGTCTCACGCACGCGCTTGACGCCGGCCCGCTATTATCGGCAGGATACTGTGGTGTTTCGTATTGTACTGGCTAATCCGCTGACAACAGACCAGATTCTGCACGATGTGCTGGATGAGCAAACTGAGTTGGCGAAAATGGACAAAGAGTTTTTACCTAAGTTACTGCAGCTGGCGCGGGATTATTAACGTCGGTGTACACGGCATAACAGGAATGAAAATGGCGGTCTGACCGCCATTTTTGATCGCAAAGCCGCTGAATGTGGTTTGTATAAACAGGAGTGTATTGATGGCGTTATGGTTCAGACGGATTAGCCAGATAGTGGCGGTTGCGGTGGTCTGTGCGGCGGCTGTGTGGCCTTTTTATCAGGTTGGTCAACAGCAATTAACCCGGGCGGAACAGGCCCGGATTGACGCGCAGCCAGGCGTCAGCCGTACCAGTTATCAGCCAAGGCTGGATCAGCTGCAACAAACCGCAGATTTCAGTACGCTGGCATCCAGTGAGATGGCGGGGCGGCGGCCTGGTCAGCCGGGTAGTGAGTTGGCACGGCAGTTTCTGCAAAGGCGTTTTACTGAGCTTGGTTTGATCCCCGCTGGCACAGCTGGTTTTACACAACGATATCAAACTGACGGTCAAAGCGATGGCGTCAATTTCGTCGGTAAAATCAACGGGACTGAGCCAAAGCTACCCGCCATAGTTCTCAGCGCCCATTATGATCATGTTGGTGTGCATCATAACCGTGTCTATCCCGGCGCCGATGACAATGCTTCAGGCGTAGCGGCATTACTCGCGCTGGCGGCTTATTTTCAGGCGCATCCGCCGCGTCATTCACTGATTTTTGCTGCGGTTGATCATGAAGAACAAGGCATGCACGGCAGCAAACAGTTATTTGCCGGCAAGTTGTTAGACCCACAGCAGCTGGCGCTGAACGTTAATCTGGATATGTTAAGCCGGGACAGCAAAGCGCAGCTGTTTGCGGTAGGTACCTATCAGCATCCGGCGCTGTTGCCGCTGTTACAACCGTTGCAGCAAGACAGTCTGGTGGCACTGAAATTTGGTCATGACAGACCCTCAGCAGTCGCAGGGCTGGTGCAGGATTGGAGCGATGCCAGCGATCACGGCATTTTTGCCACTGAGGGGGTGCCTTTTGTTTATTTTGGCGTGCCGGACCATGTGGATTATCATCAGCCAACCGACACTTTTGAGCGCGTTGACCTGGAGTTTTATCACAAAGTTAGCGACACCATTTTGTCGGCATTGTTGCTGCTGGATCAGGCGGATTTGACAGCGCTGCGATAACTCAGAGCTGGTGCAGTAGCCAGGCCCAAAGCGGCAGCGTGATAAAACTCAACAGCAGGCCAAAGCCGACCAAAGCCGCCACCAGACGTGGCGCCAGGCCTGCCATCATCGCAATAGCACCGGCTGAAATCATCGGTGGCATCGCCGCTTCAAATACCGACACCTGCACCGCTTTACCCGATAACCCCAGCAGCATGGCACCGGTGAGAACCAACAGCGGCATTAGCAGCAGCTTGATGCCAAGACCGCTCAATAGCGGCGACAATCGTTCGCCGGCCAGCGAAAACTTCAGCTGAAAACCCACCGCGAACATAATAAGCGGCACCAGGGTGGCCGCCAGATTATCCAGCGTGGTCTGCAATAAAGGCGGATAAGTCCAGGATTTGAGTAATAGACCTACCACAAGTGCCAAAAAAGGCGGGAAAGTCAGAATGCGCATGGCCATCGCGGCAGGGGATACCTGGCTTTGGGCGGCATTCACGCCATAGAGTGCGGCCAAAATGGTCGACCAGGTTGCCAGCGCAACAAAAGAGCCGATTTGATCGTAAATCATCGCATAAGGCAGCCAATCACCGCCAAACAGCGCTTCTATCATGGGGAAGCCGAGAAACGACGTATTGCCGAGCGGCAGCACAATCAGCAGCGCGACGATAATGTCACGTGACCAGTGCAGCAGACGCCCCAGCAAAAGAATCAAAGCACTGACCAGCAACAATAATATCCACGGCACTAAAGCCGGAATAAGCAAATCCCAGGAAAAATGCAACGAAGGGATTTTCTGCAATACCAATGCCGGTAGTGCGACATACATAACAAAAGTGTTCAGCACCACCGGTGTTTCGGCCGGGAATTTCGGCACCCGGCGCATGGCAAAGCCAAGGCTCAGGTAAATCAGGATCAGGATAAAATTGTCCACGCGGCAATCAATCTCGGTCAGTTGCGAGTATTTATCAGCAGATTAATGGTTTTGCCGGCTTTTGCCTATGCGACTTCGGTGGAAGCGGCTGGCTCTGAGTTGATTGCACAATGAGACCCGGGTGCATACATCAGCCAGTCGGGTTGCCAGTCGCCGCGAATCAAATGTTCTTTATCCGCTTTTTTTAATTGCTTCAGCTGATATTCCAGGCTGCTGGCATGGCTGCGGTTTATTGCGGCAAAAGTCCAGACCAGCTGTAGCGGGCCTTTGCCACGCAAGGCTCTGGCCCCGCCGGTAAGCTCGCCCTGGTGCTGGCGCAGCCGGCGCTCTGGGTCCGTTGAAATGCCGGCATACAGGCTGCCACTGCTGGTTCGTACCAGATAAAGCTGCCACTGCGCCGCCGGGGGCGTTTCTGCTATAATCGCGCTCTGCAATGCGGCTCCTGCAGCTGGTTTTATATTGAGGTGTTATGCAATTTACCGATTTGGCCCTTGCGCCGCCTATTCTAACGGCCATCGCCGAACAAGGCTATCAGACGCCAACGCCGATTCAGCAACAAACCATTCCGCTGATTTTACAGGGCAAAGACGTGTTAGGCGGCGCTCAGACCGGCACCGGTAAAACTGCTGCTTTTACCTTACCCATTTTACAAAAACTTAGCAGCGACCCCACGCCGTTAGTGGCGAAACAGGTGCGTTGCCTGATTTTAACGCCAACGCGAGAACTGGCGCAGCAAGTGGCAGATAACGTCGCCGCTTATGCCCGCCATCTGAGTCTGAAAACCGCGGTGTTTTATGGCGGTGTTTCGGTGAATCCACAGCTGGAACAGGCCGCTGCTGGCCTCGACATTCTGATTGCGACTCCGGGCCGTTTACTCGACCACCTGCATCAGCAAAGTATCAGTTTATATCAGCTGGAAGTACTGGTACTGGATGAAGCTGATCGCATGCTCGATATGGGTTTTATCCACGATATTCGCCGCATTATGGCGAAGTTACCGCCCAAGCGGCAGACCTTGTTTTTCTCGGCGACTTTTTCGGCGGAGATTAAAACGCTGGCGGATTCGCTGCTGGATAACCCGGTGCTGGTCGAAGTGGCCAAAGCCAACTCTACGGCTGCAGGTGTCGAACAGCTGGCGTATCGGGTGGATTCACAACGTAAACGCGAACTGATTTCTGAAGTCATCGGCAAAAAGAACTGGCAGCAGGTGCTGATTTTCAGCAGAACTAAGTTTGGTGCTGACCGGTTAAGCAAGCAACTTCAGCTCGATGGTATTGATGCTCAGGCCATTCATGGCGATAAAAGCCAGGGCCATCGCACGAAAGTCTTACAGGATTTTAAAGAAGGCAAAGTGCGGGTATTGGTGGCTACGGATATTGCCGCAAGGGGCCTGGATATTGAAGAGCTGCCGATAGTGGTCAACTACGATTTACCGCATCAGGCGGAAGATTACGTGCACCGCATCGGCCGTACCGGCCGGGCGGGCAACGTCGGCCTGGCTGTCACATTAGTGACGCCGGATGATTTGCCGATGCTCAAAGAAATAGAACTTTTAACCAAACAAGTGATCACCCAGCAGGTGTTGCCGGGCTACGAACATGACCCGCGATTTAATCATTCCAGCAAAGGCACTCACAAAGCGGCTGACGAGCAGGATGAAGTCAAACCAAAGAAAAAGTTCTCCAATAATCGCAAGTTGTCGCAGGAAAAAGCCCGGTTGCGCGCCGAACTGACCGGAAAAAAACGCCCGCGTTAAGCGGGCGTTTTGCGATAAAAGGTCTTAATCATCATGAGGTTGCAGTGGTGTCGGCAGCGTCAGCTGATAAAAGGCTAAATCCAGCCAGCGGCCGAATTTGAAGCCGGCTTGTGTGATAGTTCCGCTGTGGACAAAACCAAGTTTCTGATGCAGCGCGATGCTGCCGCTGTTGCTGGCATCAATACCACCAATCAATAAGTGATAGCCCTGCGCTTTTGCCGCCTCAATCAGTAATTGCAGCATCTGCTGGCCAAGGCCTTTGCCCTGATGCGCCGGATGCACATAGACCGAATGTTCCACCGAATACTTAAAAGCCGGAAAAGCACGGAAAGTGCCATAACTGCCAAACGCCAGCAAAGTACCGTCGTCGGCTTTCAGGCCAATCACCGGGAAGTTGCCGGCTGTTTTATTGGCGAACCACTGCTGCATTGTCGCCATGGTGCGGGGTTTATATTCATAGAGCGCAGTTGTGTGCAAAATGGCGTGGTTGAAGATCTCCAGGATCTGCGCCGCGTCGGACTCATACTGGCACTGAATAATCTGCATGCAGGGCTCGCTTGATGCGCCTCAGGCGCGATAGAGGGTTTTGATCAGGTGGAAACCAAACTGGGTTTTCACCGGGCCATGGACTTCCAGTACCGGCTTTTTAAACACCACTTCGTCAAAGGCTTTAACCATCTGACCCGGTCTGAACTCACCGAGATCACCACCTTTTTTACCGGAAGGGCATAACGAATGTTTCTTCGCAAGTTCCTGAAAATTGGCACCTTT
>CAMLNG010000185.1 GCA_946481195.1 uncultured Chromatiaceae bacterium | reverse complement strand
GTTGCTGCAGTAGCTTTGGATGATTCGACTTCAAACCAGATTGGGGCTGCAACTGCAGTTGGTTCTATTGCCCTCTCTGCGGTGAGCCCTGCTTTAGCTCAGACTGTTAGCAATATTGGACTAGTGTCTTCAGCTGCGTCTATGGTTGATGCGGCAAAGATCCCTAAGGAACAAAAATAATGAATTCAATTAGAAAACAATATATTGCTTTAACACCATTTTTAGTTACGGCTTACTTTACTCTGAAATTGATTTGGGAAGTATCTATTGTTTGCTTTGTTGTACTTGCGTGGCTATGTGTGTATTCAAACTTTTACAAAAAAGCAAGAAGTGAATTCCGTCATTTTTTTCACTTCTGCTTTGTATATTGTTTGTTTCTTGTTGCATTCGCGGTGTCAAAGTTTTATGGATACTTCAACACAACATTTATATATATCTTGTTAGTAATATTTATTGCTTATATGATATTTTTCTTTAACAAGCTCAAAAACTTATAATCTGAACCGAAAGGACACCCTAGCCGGTGTCCTTTTTTATCCCCAAACTGTGCAAAACGACCAGCAGCCCGATCAGTCATTTCCAGTAGAAGTGATCAGCCCTCACCAGCTAGGCTGTCAATTTGCTGCAGCGCCTACACGTGCTGGCACTGACGAAACTGATCACCTCTGCTGATTTTGACTGATCACTCTGCTGTTTTTCACTGCCCAGTGTGCTGGAAATTATCAGATTTAGATCTGTGGGCCTATCTGCTTTGATCGGGGACGTTTTTGGTTCAGTTTACGAATCACCCATTGCAGGCCGCGCCGAGAATCCTTTACCTGCCATTTAGTTCCTTAGTGATTTTTCAACCGTGATTCAATTGAATTGAGTGCGCTTGTTCGCCATCTGTGCTGTGTTGACTACACTGGAGTCTGGATAAAAATTAACCAGCACAATGGAGTGTCAGATGAAACAACAATGGATTATTGTCTGGCGGGATTATCTGCAAGCCACTTTGTACGCATGTAGTCAGATCCGCGGGGTCCGGACCCTTTGGTTCATTATTGCACCAGTATTTTGCCGGCTGAAATATGGTATCGGTGCCCGCGACTTCACGATTTATCAGTTACCAAGGGTCGCAAGCAAAGACTGGGCACAATTTCTCCGTAACGAACCCTTTAAACATGTCCTGGCCAGCCAGGTTTCAACGCGGGGTCGTCAGCTGACGGACGACAAATTGGCATTTTATCAACACTGTAGCTATCACCATATCACCACACCTGCGGTTATTTGCCTGCTGAGCCAGTCAGACGATGCCGCAGCAACGGTGCCAAATCTAAACAGCGCCAACCAACTGGTGCAGTTTTTACCCGATGGCCGCTACTTCGCCAAACCGCAAAAAGGCTCGCACGGGCAACATGCCTTTGCCTTTGAACGTCAGGGGGACAAGGTCCTGCTGGCAGACGGCCCTTGCAGCATAGAAAGTTTTGCGGCGCTGATTTTTCAGCTCATCCACAGAGGCATTCCGATGCTGGTGCAGCCGCATGTGTTGAATCATCCGGTGATCCGCCAGCTCACCGGCTCGCCGCACCTGTCCACTATTCGGGTCGTCTCGGTCATTGAGCAGGGTGAAGTCCGGGCTATCGGTTCTTTTTTCCGCATCATCTGTGGCCAGAACCAAACCGATAATTTCAGTCATGGCACGAGCGGTAATCTGATTGCCGCAGTGGACGTCGACAATGGTCGTTTATTGTCGACCAAACAAGCTTGCAACCAACACTGGCCGATCATGACTGAAGTCAGTCAGCACCCGGAAACAGGTGTCATGCTGGACAACTTTGTCCTGCCTTGCTGGCCACAGGTGCTGGCGACAATTGCAGCTGTGCACAAATCAATGCCATTTCTGAAAACTGTCGGGTGGGACATTGCGGTCGGTATCGACGCGGTCTGGGTAGTCGAAGCAAACTGGCGTTATGATATAGACGCCCTTCAGGTCGCCCACACCAAAGGTTTTGCCGCTGTGATTCAGCCCTATTATTCGCCTAGGGGCTGTTGAACTTTCAGCCTGCGGGCAATATACCCGCCGGCAATTGTGGATTGTCCAGCAATACCCGGCTGCGGCTGTCCAATTTCAGTTGTTGCAGGGCGGTACCAAAATAACGTTGAAACAGCCGGTCGAAACTGCCGTCACGTTCTGCCTGTTGCAGGCCTTGCAATAAGGCTGCAGCCAGTGCGCTATTGTCTTTGGCGACGTAAAACCAGGTGGCGGTGGGGTAAATCAGCAGCAGATGCGGGTCTATCATCAGTTGCGGATCCGGATGTTTGGCGAGCTCCTCGGCCACCTCCAGCACCGAGAGCGGGAAATAGTCGATGCGGCCGCGTTGCAACATGCCGTACAAGCCATTGATATCTGAGCTGGTTTCCACAGTTAAATCGTTGCTGCGCAGGATTTCGGTGTCGCTCCAGGTCAGAAACTGGCCGGCTGTTAACCGGCGCAGATGTTGTTTGCTGTGAATACCCCGCAGTACATCCGGTGTGTTGCGGTTCACCAGCGCCACCCGCCAGCCGTTATAGCCGCGCAGCAACGGAAATGGCACGCCGCGGTAACGTTTCAGCCGATCGGCGTTGACACTGCCGAACAACACATCAATACCACCACGGGCATTCATCAGATCAAAGGCGCGTTGTTTGGGTAAATCCAGTCCGGACGCCTTCAGCTGGAAATCTTTGCCACTTTGGTAACTCAGTGCCAGTTGCAGCAATTCAGTGTAATAATCCTGCCGCTGATAACCGCCGTAATACACGGTTTGCCGCTGGCTTTGCTGGGTCATTCCTGGTGCTGTGACAGCTGGCGGAGAGGTATTCGCCGACAAAACCGGGAGCGTGCTTCCAGCGAATAACAGGCACAGCACTGTCAAGCGCGACAGATAAATCCTGAACAACTTAGTCTCCTGCCGGTATATCCTGCGATAGGGACCAGACTGATGTAACCCGCCTTATTATGTCGCAGCGGCCGCAGCCGCACCAGTGTCGGCATTGCCGACCGGCAGTTGCAAGCGGGCAACAGCACCACCACCGGGCCGCTCCAACTGTAACAGCTCGCCGCCATGCTGGTGCGCAACGCGACGCACTATCGCCAGACCAATGCCATGATGCGGCACCTGATCGTCGCGCCGCACCGCCTGCTGCCAGCCGGCACCGTCGTCACTGACATCAATCCGGCAGTCGTTGCCATGCCGGCTCAGCTCAACATGCACCTGCTGCGCACAGTGGCGTAGTGCGTTACTGAGCAGATTAGACAAAGCCCGGGCTAATAACTTCGCGTCGGCCTGGATCACCAGACTGCTGTCGCCCTGCCAGCTCAGCTGATGTTCGGTATTGGCGCGGAATTTATCCAGCAACTCCACCACCACCACACTGAGCTGAACCTGACTCAACTCCAGATCGGCACGGAAATCCTGCTGCGCCAGCCGCAGATAATCGTACACATTGTCTTCTATTTCCTGCAGGTTGCGCTGTACCTGGGCATATTGACCATCACTCATCCGGCTTTCCATGCCGTGCAAAATAAAGCGCAGTCGCGCCAGCGGGGTTTTGATGTCGTGACAGACCGTATCTGCCATTTCGCGCTGCAGCTGATTAAGATTGGTGATGGTCTGGTTCATCCGTGTCAGGGAACGGGCCAGCGGTTGCAGATAGGATTGTTTACTCAGGCGAAAATCCGGCAAACGCCCCTGCCGCACTTCCTGCAGCGCACTGACGCGTAAGGTTTCCACATCTTTAAACACATTACGGCTGAACCAAAACAACGCCAGCAACAGCAACACCAGAAACACATGCACCAGATCAATTGTAAAATCAGCACCTTGCGGCAAATTCAGTTCACTTAAACACATCAGATCGCCGTTGGCGATTTCAGCACACATCGAAGCATTGCCGTCGCCGTCCCGTAATACTTCAATGCCGTAGCTGACACCGGGTTGCGGCTGCCACAAATCTTTTGGGATCACCACATAGAGGCTACCGGCGCAATCGTCATCGATACTCAGCCGGCAGCTAAGCTGTTGATCGCCCTGACTGTGCTGATACACATTGTGCAGCATAGTGCGGGCCGCGACAGTCATATGGTCGCCTTGATACACCCAGCTATACAGCTGATTCAGGCTGAAAAACAGCAGCAGTACCATCAGCACCACAGCCAGATAAAACCGCAATAAGGTGGCGCTCATCCGGCATCTCCGGCGGAGTTGACGCTGATGCTGTAGCCCTGGCCCCAGACATTACGGATATTCCAGCGCGGGTCCACTGCCTGCAGTTTTTTACGCAGCCGCGAGGCCCGGCCATCAATAGTGCGGTCGGTACCATCATATTCACGATTGAGCTGCTCGCGGAACAGCCGTTCCCGACACACTGCCAGCGGAAAATGCTCCAGCAGAGTGATCAGCAATTGCAGCTCCGCGTTAGTCAGATTCAACGGCAAACCAGCCAGGCTGACCTGACCGGATAAGCGGTCAATCCGCAGGTTGTCCTGCTGTAACACCGGATTGGTCAGCCGTTGTTGCTGTGGCTGCGGTAAAAACACACGGATTTTGGCCAGCAGCAAACGTGGGTCTATCGGTTTGAGCAGGTAATCCTGTGCGCCGAGTTCGAGGCCATGCAACTGAGCTGTCACTGTGGTCTGCGCCGTCATAAACAGAATCGGGCCGTTAAACTGGCTGCGGATTTGCTCCACCAGGGCAAAACCACTGCTGCCGGGTAACATCACATCACAAATCAGCAGGTCAAAGCCCTGACTGGCCAATAGCTTTTTCGCTTTCAGCGTATTGCTGCACACCACAACGGTATAGTTTTCGCTTTGCAGATAATCAGCCACCAGCTTAGCCAGTTCCTGGTCGTCCTCGACCAGTAAAATATGCTGCCGGCTCATTGTGTACCCCAACGGCTGCGTTTGAGTAGTTTGTCGCCGGCATTAAAATCGATGGTCAGCACTTTGATAGTACGCTCAGCAAGCATTTGCTGGCTGTCAGCCGCCCGCAGTTCAAACCTGCTGTCTTTACTGATCTCAAGCGCCAGTTCTTGTTGCAGCCCGGCCGGGCCGCACAGCAACGGTTTCGGTTGTGGTGGTAAAAACAAACAGGCCGGCGTGGCTTGCTGCCAACGCACTTTGAGGGCAATGGCGCAGCTGTGGTGCTTTTGTTGCACACAAATCAGCGGCGTCAGCACAAACTCAGTGGCGCTGCAAAACGCAGGCAGCAACAGGACCAACAGCAGGGCGCCTCGCATCAGTTTTCCCACCGGCACAGATTCAGATTCTGTTGATAGTTTTACCGGTGAAAAGGCGAAGGTGCAAGTCCGACTCCCGCGGCCAACAGCAGCAGACTGTGACGCCGATGAAATGCAAAAACCGGTGCTTAGCCCAGGATCCCGCGCAGCGCCTGCTGGATTTGCGCACTGCTGGCTTGTGGTGATAAGCGCACTGTGCGGTAACTGTCGCCACGGAAGGCCCGGTCCACCTCAACCAACACCAGTGTGTCCGCACCGTCCGGGATAAAGGACAACTCGACTTCTTTCACGCCGGATAACCACTGGCGCGGCCGGAACTCAAACTCCTGATAACAGCCGCTTTGGCTGCGTTTACCAGGTACCTGCAAATAACCTTTTTCTACGTCAACTTTTTGCAGCTGATAACCAAGCTCCAGCATGGCGCTGATGCTGTTCAGCACTAATGGCGGGGCGTCGATGCGCAATAAGTCGTTGTCGGACGGGTCTAACGCCATCGCAATATCGGCTTCAGTACAAAGCCAGACTTTACCGACGGTATGATGTGGCAAATGTGTGACCGGCAATTCAGCACCGAGACGTAGCTCAAACGGGATCTGTTGCTGACTACCCGGCGCCACCTGCAACGCTTCACTGAGACGAAAACGCTGCAGGCAAAAATTCTGATAGTGCTCGCCGTTGTCGGTGCTGACTTTGACCCTTGTCATCAGCGCCAGACTAAAACCATTGATTTGCTGCGCGACAGCACCGCCCTGGATCAGAATGTGGCCATACAAACTGCCACCGGCAACAGCCTGATTAGACTGAAGTTGTGTATCTATTTTACAAGCGCCAATGCCGGCAGAGGCGAGTAATTGTTTTAACATCGGATGCTCCATCGCAAAAAGTCATAAGACAATTCTCCCAGATCTGTGGCTTTCTCGCGGATGAAACAAGTACAAATTCGATTAAGTTGTTAATAAATTTTACTTTTATTTCAGATTGCAGTACAAAACCGGAGGTCTTTCCATCGCTGAGGTATGCAGATGTTACCGTCACAGCTTTATGAATCTTTGCCTTACCTGTATCTGGCTGCAGGTGTGGCGTGCTTTGCCTTATTACCCCATCCGCTTGGCGGCTGGGCTGGTGTGTTGTTATTTAATGCCGGTGCTTTAGTCTGGATCATGCGGGCAGAACGGCGCCGGCTCAATCACAAATCCGGCGGCGATGGTCTGTGGCATATGCCCTTCTGGTTGTATGAACTGCAGCCGTTTTTGTATGTCGGTGTCGGCAGTTTCCTGTTTTTCCGCTTCGACAACGAATATCTGTACCCGTCGGCGTTCATTTTGTGTCTCTGTGGGCTGCTGATCTGGCGGCTGCGTTATCAGAACCGCTTTCAGGAATAATCCATTTAATACACGACCGCGCAGGTCTGAGTTACCAGACCTGCGGCAATTCCAGCGTACTCCAGCCGGCACCGGCCTGTTTATGTACTTTAATCTGCACCGGGATGCGCTCTTTCAGCGCTTCGACATGGCTAATGATGCCAATCATCTTGCCGCCGGATTGCAGCTGATCAAGCGCTGCTAAGGCGCTCTCCAGCGTGTCTGGATCTAAAGTGCCAAAACCTTCATCGAGAAATAACGACTCCAGCCGCGTTTTATGGCTGACCAGCTCTGACAACGCCAGCGCCAGCGCCAGACTGACCAGAAAACTCTCACCGCCGGATAAGGTTTTGGTATCGCGTGCGCTGTCGGCCTGCCAGCTGTCGAGCACCTGCAATTCCAGTTCGCTGTCGGCTTTACGCGCTAATTGATAACGGCTGTGCAATTGCTGTAATTGCCGGTTGGCGAGCTGCACCAGTTGCGCCAGTGTTAAGCCCTGGGCAAAACGGCGGTATTTCGCACCATCAGCAGAACCAATCAG
>CAMLNG010000184.1 GCA_946481195.1 uncultured Chromatiaceae bacterium | reverse complement strand
AGAATACCCACACTACTTGCCCTTATTGTGGCGTCGGCTGCGGTGTTGTCAGCAACAAAGGCGGTGCAACCATTGCAGGAGATCTGGCACATCCGGCGAACTTCGGCCGGTTATGTGTCAAGGGCGCGGCATTGGCTGAAACTCTGAATACGCAGGGCAGGTTATTGCAGCCGGTAGTCGACGGCATGCCTGCCGACTGGCCATTGGCGCTTACCACGGCCGCGTCCCGCTTAAAAGAAATTATCGCTGAGCACGGCCCTGGCAGTGTGGCGATGTATTTAAGTGGCCAGCTGCTGACAGAAGATTATTATGTCGCCAACAAGTTGCTGAAGGGCTTTATCGGCAGCAGCCATCTGGATACCAATTCGCGCTTGTGTATGGCGTCTACGGTGGCAGGATACAAAAGAGCCTTCGGCGAGGATGTGGTGCCGGGCTGTTATGAAGATCTGGAACTGGCCGACCTGACCGTGCTGGTTGGCAGCAACCTGGCCTGGGCCCATCCGGTGCTGTTTCAACGTTTGCTGGCGGCCAAAGCGGCGAACCCTGAGAAAAAAATCGTGGTGATTGACCCCCGGCGTACAGCGACCGCGGGATCTGCTGATTTATTTTTGCCAATAAAGCCAGGCACAGATGTGGCTTTGTTCAGTGGTCTGCTTGCCTATCTCGCCCGGCAAGATCAGCTCGATACCGATTTTACAGATCAGCACTGTACCGGCCTGACGCAAAGTCTCGAGGCTGCACAGTGTTGGCAGGACATCGCGCAACTGGCTGACTATTGTGATGTGCCAATATCCGATTTAACGACTTTTTTCCAGTGGTTTGGCGCCACAGCCCGCACCGTGACGGTATTTTCGCAAGGGGTCAATCAGGCTGCCAATGGTACTGACAAAGTCAACGCCATCATCAACGTTCATCTCGCCACCGGCCGTATCGGCAAACCCGGCGCTTGTCCGTTGTCGGTGACGGGGCAGCCCAATGCGATGGGAGGCCGGGAAGTGGGCGCACTGGCCAATCAATTGGCCGGCCATTTACGTTTTCCCTCTGAGCTGAACGGCATTAGCGACACCCCGGCTGCGGAGTGGCAAGCACTGCAGCAGTTCTGGCGCGCGCCAGCTTTGGTGCAACAAGGCGGTTATACCGCCGTCGATTTGTTTGCGGCTATTGGCCGCGGTGAAATTAAAGCAGTTTGGATCATGGCTACCAACCCTGTGGTCAGCATGCCGCAGGCTGATTTGGTGAAGCAGGCTTTGCAGCGCTGTGAGCTGGTGATGGTTTCCGATATTTATCAGGACACAGATACCGTTGCGCTGGCAGATATTGTTTTTCCGGCGCTGGGCTTTGCTGAAAAAGACGGCACAGTCACCAATTCCGAGCGGCGCATCTCACGCCAGCGCGCTTTTTTGCCAGCGCCAGGTCAGGCCAAAGCGGACTGGCAGATTGTTTGTGATGTCGCCAAAGCGCTGGGATTTGACCATGGTTTTAATTACCAGAACCCGGCGCAGATTTTCCGTGAACATGCCGCCTTAACCACTTTGTGCAACAACGGCCAGCGTGCGCTGGACTTAACCGCGTGCCGCGCCATGTCTGACGCAGCTTATGATGACTGGCAACCACAACAATGGCCATTACTGCAGGGGGGGGATGACAGTGCCCGCTTGTTTGCCGATGGCCAGTTTTATACGGCAAATCGTAAAGCAAAGCTGGTGCCGTTATCGGGGCTGGAGGTTTTGCCAGGCCCGGCAGGCAACTTTGTGCTCAATAGCGGCCGGATCAGGGATCAATGGCATACGATGACCCGCACTGGCCGGGTTCCTGCATTGATGCAACATCAAAGTGAGCCCTTTATCGCCATGCATCCAAATGACGCCCGGCGCTATCAGCTTAAAGACGGTGATTTGGCTGAGGTGTCCAACGCGTTGGGCATTTTTCGTGGCCGTGCCCAGTTAACTGATGCACAGCGTTGCGGTGAATTGTTTGTGCCGATGCACTGGAGTGGTCAGTTTGGCTTTTTGTCGCGTTGTGACGTGCTTTATGATGACAGCCGGGACCCCATCTCCCGCCAGCCGGCCTTTAAACAAGGTCAGGTGCAGTTAAAAAAGCTGGTTGTCAGTGCCGAGCTGGTGCTGTTCAGCCGTCAGACTGATTTATTGCCTCAGCTGCAAGGTCTTGGCAGTTATGTTGTGACTTTGCCCCATGCCAATATGACTGAATATAGAATGGCCCTGACAGTGCCGGCTAACGCCCTCACGCAACTCATCAGTTTGATCAGTCAGCAGTTAATCTTTGCAATTCCGCCGTCTGCAACAGGTGCACCGCTAGAACAAATTCAGGCACAGGCCCCGCAGCACTGGCGCCAGGCTTATGTGCAGGACGATCAGTTACAAGCCTTGCTCTATGCCGGCCCGACATTGCCAGCGCTGGATCGCGCCTGGCTTGACCAATGTTTTGCCAATTTGCTCACTGCAACCACCAGGCGTCAGTTGTTACGCGGTGCGCCGCTGGAGGCGGGGGATTGTTCAGCGCTGGTCTGTAGTTGTTTTCAGGTCCGTCAACAAAGTATTCAACAAGCAATCAAAAGTGGCGCGAGCTGCACGCGGCGTCTCGGTGAGCAGCTTCAATGCGGCACCGGCTGTGGCTCTTGCCTGCCGGAATTAAGGGCCCTGCTGCAAACCTCGGGCTAAATGCGTTGTGATCACCCTTGGCGGCTGTGTTTAGCTACAGAGCTTTGGCCTTAGTGGGCTTTGCCAATGGTTTGCTATGCGCCAGCGTCTTGCTTTTGACGCGAAGCCAGCCGTCTACCCGTGTTTGTAAACTCCGAGCCATCCGCTGCAGCTCTTGTAGCCATTTGAGAACGGCAGCTATGAGCGAGAAGCAGCAGTTCAGATTAAACTCACTTGAAAACTCGAATGTCCACATTGCCCTAATTGCTAACATTCGAGTTATTGTAAGATTCTTGTGCATAACCACCTGCAAATGACCTAGCTAGGCCAGGAGGCATCAACAAACAAGGTCTCGTGTAAAGTTTTGTTATGCAGCTAGGCTAACGTTTTAGACTGGCCTAGCTGCATTTAGGTACTTTCAAAATTCAAGCGTCAACTTAACCCAAATGTCTTGCGGATCCCGCTGGAAACAGGGCCTGAGGGCATAAACCGGCGTAACTTACTTAGTAACGTGGCTTCACCTGGGGGGGTGTGACGCATCTTCCAACTACCCGTTGCCGCTTTGACAATTGTGCTAGCCACACTATCTGGTATTGGTGCCCCCTGAACGTTTTTAACTACTGCGCGGCTAGACAAATTGCGCTCGTGTTCGTAGTCCATAATCTTCAGTGCTGTCAGCGGCGCATTCAGGTCCTGATTGGTTTTGGTAAATGAAGGTTCAACCAGCGAAACCCGAATGCCAAACTGCCGGACTTCATGATCCAGACTTTCAGACAGACCTTCAACCGCGTGTTTGGATGCAGAATACAGGCCCATATAAGGTGCAGGCAGGAAACCAAGCACTGAACTGACGTTGATGATGCGACCATATTTTTGTGCGCGCATCTGCGGTAATACCGCTTTTATCGTCCGCAGCATACCAAAAACATTGGTGTCGAATAGTGAACGGGCTTCATCAGTGGATGATTCCTCAACCGCCCCCACCAGTGTGGTCCCGGCGTTGTTAACCAAAAGATCGATTTGACCCGCTTGATCGATGACCGACTGAATAGCCAGAGCCACAGAATCCTCCCGACGGATATCCATAGCAACAAGCTCAACCCCTGCAATTGGCATGGCTCCAGTCAAATCTCGCACTGTGCCAAACACCCGAAAGCCATGCCGGGTAAACAATGCCGCTGTAGCCCGGCCAATACCTGATGACACACCAGTAACTACCACAACTTTTGATTCAGACATAAAAACCTCTTCGCTAATTTGAATATAAATGTTGGATCAGGCCAGATTGTCAGGTTTGATCCTGAACCAGATGGCATACATCGCTGGCAAAAACGCCAAGGTCAGGACAGTGCCGGCGAAAGTTCCGCCAATCAGGGTGTAGGCCAGCGCCCCCCAAAACACTGATTGGGTCAGAGGAATAAATGCCAGAATTGCCGCCAATGCGGTCAGCAGCACAGGCCTGGCTCTTTGCACTGTTGCTTCAATCACCGCATGAAACGGAGCAAGCCCAGCTTGCTGATTGTGCTGGATTTGTCCGAGCAGAATTAAAGTGTTGCGCATCAGGATCCCGGACAAAGCAATCAGGCCAACCAAGGCATTAATGCCAAAAGGTTGCTGAAAAATTAGTAAGGTCGGAACCACGCCAATCAGACCAAGCGGAGCAGTCAAAAACACCATTGCCATGGCGGAATTGGAACCTGTCTGCAACACTAGGATCAGTAAGGTAACCGCAATCATGATTGGAAACAGCGGCAGCATGGCGACCATGGCCTTACCAGACTCTTCAATCGAGCCCGCTTCATCGATACGATAGCCATCAGGTAAAGCATCTTTGATTGGCTTTAGCTGTGCAGTGATCACAGACGACACATCCGGTGGTTGCAAACCCTCCGCAATATCACCGCGTACGGTCATGGTTGCCATTCGGTCGCGCCGGCGCATCACCGGTTCTTCCATTTGCACTTCGATTTCACCAATTTGTGACAGCGGGATCCGTTGACCATTGCTACCAACCAACGTGAAATCAGCGAGACGTGCCGGGTCCAGCCGGGTGTCACCACTGCTGCGTGCAATCACCTGAACTGAGCGAATATCCTCGCGAACCACAGTCACCGGCGCTCCGGTCAGGAAAAACTGCAGTTGCAGAGCCACTGTGTTGCTGGTTAACCCTAGCGCTTGTAAACGGTCTTGTTGCAGCTTGAAACGCAACACTGGCGTCCGGGTTCCCCAGTCGGTATTGACTGTGCGCATCATCGGGCTGGCTGCCAGTACTTTTTCGACCTGACGTGCGATGTCGCGTAACGTTTCTGGGTTAGGACCGACCACCCGATATGCCACCGGATACGGCGAGTAAGGGCCGAACACCAGCTGAGTCACCCGAACCTGCGCTTCCGGAGCGAGGCCGTCGGCAATGGCTTGGCGCAAGCGATGTTTGAGTGCTTCACGTTCCTGTTGATTGTCGGTACGGATCACAATCTTGGCGAACGACGGATCGGGTAATTCAGGCCCCACAGAGAAGAAAAATCGCGGTGCGCCTTGGCCGACGTAAGCGGTGACAATGCGGGCTTCTTGCTGTTTGGCCAGCCAGGCTTCCACTTTTGCTGCCGCATTACTTGTTTCTGTGATAGCGGTGCCATACGGCATCTGCACTTCAACCAGAACTTCAGGCCGATCAGAGATGGGAAAGAACTGTTTCTTCACCAAGCTCATCCCCAGAATGGCCGTGACAAATAGTGCTGCCACGGTGCCTGCTGTCAGCCATTTTCTGGTGATAACCTGCTGTAAAATATTGCGTAAACGGTTGTAATGCGGCGTGTTGTAAAGCGCGCCATGGCCTCCTTCGATTTTTGGCTGATCCGCCAGTAACTTCACGCCAAGATAAGGGGTGAATACCACCGCGACCACCCAGGATGCGATAAGTGCGATGCCCACTATCCAAAACATATTGCTGGTATATTCACCGGCAGTGGAGCGGGCAAAACCATTTGGCATAAAGCCGACAGCTGTGACCAACGTGCCGGACAACATAGGTGCCGCAGTGTGGCTCCACGCATAGGCTGCCGCTGCGGCTCGGCTCAAGCCTTCTTCCATTTTCACCACCATCATTTCAATGGCGATAATGGCGTCGTCGACCAATAAACCCAGTGCAAGGATCAGTGAACCAAGGGTTATGCGGTCGAAGTTTTTACCGGTCGCCAGCATTACTAAAAAGACCGCCGCGAGAGTCAGAGGCACTGCAGCAGCCACCACCATGCCTGCGCGCCAGCCCATGCTGATAAAACTAACGAGCATCACAACCAGCAGCGCCGCGAAGAATTTCAGCATGAACTCATCCACTGAAGCACTGATATTGACAGCCTGATCAGTGACTTTGCTTAAAGTCATGCCTAAGGGTTGTGCAGCGTTGATGGCCTGCACTTCCTGATCCAGAGCCTGGCCTAAATCAAGACCATTCCAGCCATCACGCATGATGACACCGAGCAGCAATGCCGGCTCTCCACCACTGCGCACCAAAAATGTAGCTGGGTCTTCATAACCCCGTTTAACCTCTGCAATATCAGATAATTTAATGATCCGGCCCTGCGCTACGATCGGGGTATCGCGGATCTTTTGCAGTTCATCAAATGCACCATCCAGCCGGATAAACACCTGCGGTCCTTTGGTTTCCACAGAGCCAGCCGGAGTCAGCATGTTTTGCTGATTCAACGCGGCAAACACATCCTGCGGGCTCACCCCCAAAGTGGCCAGTTTTTCGTGTGACAACTCCACATAGATGCGTTCGGATTGCTCACCGATGATATTGACCTTTTTCACACCGGGCACGTGCAATAAGCGCTGACGCAAGGATTCTGCGCTTCGCACCAATACACGTTGTGGCTCGCCTTTGGCCTTGAAAGCAAATAAGGCAAAAGTGACATCGGCATATTCATCATTGATCATCGGGCCTATCACACCGGCAGGCAAATTGATGCTCACATCACTGACTTTTTTACGCGCCTGATAAAATTCCTCCTGCACTTCGGCCGGCGGTGTACTGTCAAGCAGCGTTAATGTGGTAAATGCTAAACCCGGCCTGGTGTAGGTTTCCGACCGGTCATACCAGCGCAGTTCCTGCAAACGCTTTTCAATTTTTTCGGCGACCTGATCCTGCATTTCCTCTGCAGTCGCCCCAGGCCAGGCTGTCACTATGGTCATAACTTTAATAGTGAAAGCAGGGTCTTCGGCACGGCCCAATTTAACAAATGACACCAGCCCAGCCAGCGAAATCAAAAAAATTAAAAATACAGTAATGGAGCGATGCTTTACCGCCATCGCTGACAAATTAAAACGGTCCCCGCTCATAACGAAGCTCCTGCAGTTGGGCCTGCTGTTACGCCAGAAATATCAGTCGCAGCAACTCGTACTGGGTCTCCGTCTCGTAACAAATGCGCCCCCAGCGTGACAACTTGAGCTTGTGGGTTTAGCGCTCCGCTGATAAACGCAAACTCTGTGTTCAGTCGGTGTATCTTGACAGGTTGCC
>CAMLNG010000183.1 GCA_946481195.1 uncultured Chromatiaceae bacterium | reverse complement strand
TACCAGCAAGCACGGCAAAACTCTCAACGCCAGGCAGCTGCTTTACTGGATGAAGATTTGATTAACGGCGCCGTCGTAATAGTACCGGCGACAGGTCCAGCCTGGGCTATTGATCATGTTAAAGGCGACCAGTACAACTTCGGTTCGGCCAGCGCCGCGGCTATCTCCGGATATCCGTCGCTGACCTTACCTGCCGGATATGACGGTCACTTGCCATTAGGGATCAGCATTATTGGCAAACCCTGGCAGGAAGCGCAACTTATTGGTCTGGCCCATGCACTGGAGCAACAACGTGGCCCTGTTGCCGCCCCCACCTTCCGCAGCAGTTTATAAAGAGATATAACCACAAGGCCGGTTTGATATACCGGCCTAATTTACTACAGCAGATTTAATCCCAGTGAATGCTGTGCTGCGCTTTAACTGCAGCTTTGAGCATATCCAGCAACGGCACTGCCCGCTGTTTCAGCCCGACAGCTGGCTCTTCGCTGGTCTGCGGCGGTATCGATGTATCAACCACATCGGCAAGAGCTTCCTGTAATTGCCACAACGCTTGTGGTACATCATCGGCATAAAATGCACCTGGTACTTTTGGCTGAGCGCCCATCATCTGGATAAGTTGTAAAGCCGGGTCGCCAAACATGGTGATCGGATAATGATCTTTGCTATGAAAAGTGACGAGCATTGGTTTGTACTCCTGTTCAATAGACCATTCATACAGCTTGTATACACAATATACGCCGACACCGGCAGTGCCTCAAGATCTGGTGGTTATCGTGGCGAATGACGTCCTGCAGCGGCAGGCGCAGGACCGAATAACGGCTGCAGGCTTGCGACATTGGCATGCGGGACTATTAAAAGATCTGCCCCCTGACGCACAAACCAATAAACTGAAGACCGGCTGATGAGTTGCACCGACGGCAACAGCGTCACGCCTTTACCATTGACCACCTGATGCGGATACACCAACTGCATCCGATAACTGACCTGTTGCCCCTGCCGTAGATCCTCGATCCGTTGCTTCGCAGGCACCAGCGCGGCCAATATCAAATAAATAAACAAAATCGGCCAAATCAGCCAGCCATAGCCATGAGCAATTCTCGGTTTACCATTTCGATAACTCTGCCACAAACCAAGAATGACAATCAGCACAAACAGCAACAACGACCCCAGCAGATACAGCAACATTTGCGGATAATGCAAGGGCGCCAGTAATAAGTCTGTCAACTCGAGATAAGGCAAGACGTCGAGGCCAAATGACGCTAACAGTGCGACATTAAACAGCAATCCGGCGAACCCCGCTGTCAGGTATAGCAAACTTAAGGCAAACCCAGGGGAGCGCATGCATAAGTCGACAAAACGCTGGAATTGGAGGTACATCGGGTCATGGCGCCAGTGGCTGACCATTGCAGCGGATTGTTGATTTACCAGTAAATTGGTCCCGCTACTTGTAGTTTTTGTCTTCAACTGCCCCACCAGCCCCACGGCAAAAGATGTGCCCGGTGATACGTTATTAAACAGCCCGGAACCCGTTGTCATTTAACATTTTTATATCAATATTCATCAGACGACACAAGCAACAATCAGCAACAAATCTCAACGCAAGCATTGAGCGTCAGAGTTCAATACTAAGGTCAGATTTACAGCAGGCAAATAACGGGGTATAACCAATTAATTGAGCAATAACTCTAAATATATCATGCCCCAGGCTCAGCACATTGCCGACATCATCATGCGCGGATTTCGCCGTCATTTCCGGCTGTTTCAGCAGATTACTGCCAATGCGCAGCAAAGGTTTGCCAGTGCGGACTGGAGTGGTTTTCTCACCGACAATGCCGAGCGGATCTCTTATTACGACACCCGGGTCAGCGAAACTATCGCCGTGTTGCAGCAAGAATTACCGGTGCATTGTCTTGATGAAGCCTTATGGCAGCAGGTCAAGCAGCAGTACTTGGTCTACCTGCAGTTTCACCCGCAGGCGGAACTGGCAGAAACCTTTTATAACTCGGTGTTTTGCCAGCTGTTCGACCGGCAGTATTTTCATAATCAGAATATTTTTGTTGAATCGACCTTAAGCAAACAACAATTGCCGGCACCGGTCGCCTCCGTCTACGACAGTTATTTTCCGGCCCAGGATGGCTTGCGGCAATGTCTGCGCCGTATTCTGAGCGGATTCAGTTTAGGGCTGCCATTTGAAAATCTGGACCGTGATATCCGGTTGATTGTTAAAACTTTTGTCGCTCAGTCCAGTCACGGCCACCATCCGGTGCATCAAATCCGTTTTGATATTCTCAAATCGGTGTTTTACCGCAACAAAGCTGCCTACATTGTGGGACGGGTGGTCAGTCCGGATGGTCAGCAGCCCTTTATCATGCCGGTGTTGCATCAACGCAGCCGCGGTTTGTTTGTTGATAGCCTCATCACCGACAGCCAACAAATGACCATCATTTTTGGTTTCTCGCGTGCCTATTTTATGGTGGATTTGCCGGTCCCTTCCGCCTTAGTGCATTTTCTGAAGGAACTGTTGCCCCATAAAACCCTGGCCGAACTGTATGCGTCAGTCGGGCTGCATAAACAAGGTAAAACCGAATTTTACCGCGAGTTACTGTTGCATCTGGCCAACAGCCGCGATGTTTTTGTTGCAGCCCCTGGGATTCGCGGTATGGTCATGATGGTATTTACCCTGCCATCTTTTCCTTATGTATTTAAAGTGATCCGCGACCGTTTTGCCGACACTAAACCCTTTGGCCGCGACACTGTTAAACGTCGTTATCACCTGGTTAAAACTCACGACCGGGTTGGCCGGATGGCAGACACGCTGGAATATTCCGATGTTGCGTTGCCAAAAAACCGCTTCTCGGCAGAACTGCTGGCCGAATTGCAACAAAGCATTGCCGGCTCACTGGTGATTGAAGATGATTTGGTGGTGATTAAACATCTGTATATTGAGCGGCGCATGTTGCCGCTCAATCTGGCGTTAGAGCAGGCCAGCCCGGCGGAAAAACGCCGGCTGATGCAGGATTACGGTCAGGCACTGAAAGATATGATCGCCGCCAATATTTTCCCTGGTGACATGCTGCTGAAAAACTTTGGTGTCACCCGTCATGGTCGCGTAGTGTTTTACGATTACGACGAAGTGCAATATCTGCTGGATATGAATTTTCGCGCCATACCGCCACCAGATAACTGGGACGATATGCTCAGCGCTGAGCCCTGGTACCCGGTTCACCCGGGCGACGTATTCCCGGAGCAAATCGCAACTTTTGTTACAGCCCAGCCGGAATTACGCCAGCTGTTACAGGAACTACATCCGGAACTGCTGGATGCCGGTTACTGGCAACAAAAACAGGCCCGGATCAAAAGCGGCATCGTTGAAGATGTATTCGCCTATCCGCAACAACAGCGTTTTATCAACCTGTACCCGCAGGAATTTGCCCCGAAAAGTTAGAGCACTTCAGCAAGGAACTGCGCTAAAATGCCGGCCTTTTCCGCTGTCGGGACTAAATTTTGGCCAATGTTGTGCTGGAGCTGCGCCTGCGCGAGCTTGCAAAAACCACTAAACCTTTTAATGCCCGTGGCAGCAAAGTGATCCGCTGTGATGGCTGCCTGCTGCCTAAAGCGGATTGTCTCTGTGCAATGATCCCCGCGCCTTCAGCCCGCAGCGCTTTTGTATTTCTGATGTATACCGGCGAATGCTACAAACCCAGCAATACCGGCCGGTTGATTGCAGATGTTGCGACCGACAGCTATGCCTTTGTCTGGGACCGTACTCAGCCGGATGCCGGTTTATTGCAACTGTTACAGCGCAAAGACTATTTCCCGGTTGTAGTGTTCCCACATGAATATGCCGCAGCAGAACGTTGCATCAGTACTATCCCGCCAGAGTTCAAGAACGGCAGCAAAAAACCGCTGTTTATCATGCTGGATGGTACCTGGCGTGAAGCCAAAAAGATGTTCAGTAA
Source organism: uncultured Chromatiaceae bacterium (assembly GCA_946481195.1). Next base: position 3,221 of record CAMLNG010000183.1, on the reverse strand, counting down.
AAGCCCTTACCTGGATGGTTTTCCGGTGCTGGGCATCAACCCTACTGCGGCGTCAGGTTATGTGCTGCGTGAGGCGGCACATTTGCATCAGTTATGCACGGCAGAGGTCGGTATCGAGGTGTTAAAACTGGCCGGGGATGAACAAGCTGCCGCAGACTTAACCCAATACTTTCAGCTGTTTCGGCGCCAATATATGGCGGGTAAACCGCATCTGCAGTTTGATGAATCTTCAGTCTAAGCCGGCATAAAACTGTAATAACTGACTGAGCAACCAATCCGGTGCATCCAACACCAAATCATGTCCGGCTGTCGGGTGTTGCAGGTGCCGAACCTGCCAGTACTCTGCCAGACGCAGGCTGCAGATCGGTTCAACCAACTGGTCGGCGGCACCACTTAACAGCAATACCGGGCACTGGGGTGTGACGGGCAGACGAAACCGGCTGGCAGCCAGCAACTGGCGCAGCACATTAAGCCGCTGTACCGGCCTGTGCCTGGCAATATCCACCGCATGCTGCAACTGCTGTGACTGCCAGTAGTGGCTGGTTAATTGCAAAATCAGCCGCTCACGCTGTCGCAGCGGTGCGATAAAAGCACTAAGCACCTTGGGATATTGCTGCCAGCGGAGACGCTGATAAAACGGCGTCAAAGCGCCGGCACTGGTGTTGATGAGCACCAAAGACGCCACTTGCTGCGGTGCCAGTACAGCGAGCTGTACCGCCAGCATAGCCCCCAGTGACATCGCCACCAAATGCCATGGCCCTGGGTGACGACGCTGTAGCCGTGGTAGCACCAGCTCTGCCAGTGCCCGCATATCTGCCGGGCTTTGCTCGCGATGATATTGGCCCATGCCGGGTAAGTCCTGACAATACACCGGCCTTCGCGACTGCCTGGCAAGCTCAGCCGGAAAATCGCCCCAATGCGCCTGCTCCCGCGCCAGTCCACGCAATAACACTATCGGTTGTACCATAAGTCATTGGCCTCCATCGCGTTGCGGCTATCCACAGTCGGCAGCCAATGCACATGTGCAGCCGCAGCCTGAAGTAAAAATTCAAACAAAATCAGATGGCTGCGCAAAACTCGTTTCACCCGATGTGGTTTTACCGGATGAAACAAGCCATGGCTACGTAATAATTGAAACGGATTTTTCCGCACCCAGTTCCACGAGCCCATTTCCAGTGTCAGCGGCAACATCAGATGCTGTGCCAGCAACGACTGATCAAACAGGTAATCCCATAAATCTCCGTGACACAGATAGTGCCGGCACTGCGGCTCAAAAATGTAATTCTGATGTGGGTAGGTTTGAAACAATAGCTCCCGCAGCCGGTGCATTTGTGCCAGATGCGCAATAGGCTGGGTGCTGGATTTGGCATATGGAAACCACAAACGGTCGGTCTGACCAAAACCGGAATGGCAATCCAGTACCAGTGAGAATGGCGCCTGAAACAGTCGCTGCCGGACAAAATCACACAGCACCCGGCTTTCAGTTTCAAACTGCCCCGGATGGCCGCGGTACCAGGGTAAAAACTTGCTGTAACGCTGCCCCCCCACCAAAAACGCAGCACCCTCGGTACAATCCTGCGGTGCATTACGCATCAAATCGACATGGCGCGCATTGGAGCGCCAACCACGCAGCATACCGCCAGGATTGAGCAGTGGCAGGATATACAGTTGAACGCGTTCAAACAGTTCAGCAAACTGCAGGTCCCAGCGTAAACGGCTGCACAGGCTTTCCAGATAAGCCAGCAGCACCTGAGTTCCGATCCGTTCAAGACCATGGATGCCACCGGTTAACAGCAGCACCGGCTTGCCGGCAGCGGGTTTGCCAACAGCGACGGCGTAAAGCGGAAATTGTTGCTCTCCGGCATTCACCATCGCCAGGATCTCTGCACTGACGGGGGCCGGTGCATGGCGCAGCAGCAATTCGAGTTGATGAAGCTCTGGCAATGAGTCTTGCAAAACGACTCCGGCAATCGGGAACAAAAACTCAGCATAAGGTACTGAAACCGCAGATTTATGGCAGTTTGGTGAAATTTGATTGCCGCTGCCGGCTGAATGCCTCCTAAGTAGCAAACCACTATGCTGCTGTGGCATAGTACCTGAAGGACCAGAGGAATGGATTGGACCATGTCGAATAAAAAGCTGTTAATCATCAGCCTGTTACTGCCGGCACTTAGTGCCTGTCAGAATCCGCAACGCGGCAGTGAAGAATACTGGTTCAATAAAATGCGGGACGAACAGCGGGCGCAGTGCCGGCTTTTGCCATCACCGCTTGCTGAAAGTTGCCTCAAAGATGTGGCTTCGAAAAAATATGAAGACTTTCAGCGCCAGCGTAACGGCGCTGAACGTTAATCAGAGCCGGTCTGACAGATAAAAATCGACCTGTTTATCCGAACCGGGGATCACCTTTTGACCAGCGGGCCGCATGCCGGCTTTTTCCAGTATGCGTTTGGATGCCAGATTATCCGGCGCAACGATGCCACACAATGTCTGTAATCCCAACACATCACGTGCATAAGCAACGACAGCCAGCGCAGCCTCCGAAATATATCCCTGGCCACTATATTGGCGGAACAAGGCATATCCAACATCCGGATGCTGCAAATAATCGCGTTGCACCAGGCCACATAAACCCAGCGTCACACCATCAGACAGCCGCTCGACCAAATACAAGCCAAAACCGTGTTGCTGATAACTGGCGATAGCACCATTTTGCAGATACAACTCGGCCTGCTGCAAATTTCTAACCTGTTTATCGCCGATGTTTTGTAGGAACTCCGGCTCATTGACCAGCAGTAACATGGCCGGAGCATCGCAAAGCTCGGCATGGCGCAAACGCAGTCTGTCGGTTGTCAGAATTGTTGCCATCAACTTCTCTCCGCTCTGCGATGATGAAAACAAAGCCAGTCTTCGACTGGCTCTATTCATTTATGATCCGACGCGTTTAGTGTCTTGCTCTGCCAGATTGGTCAGGCTGGAACTTAACAACTCTTCATCGGTTTTGCCTTCCCAATAATGCGCATTTTTGATGCCGAGTTTTTCCGGATGAAACACCGGATCCTTGCCCTCAGCTTTTTGCGCTTCATAGTCTCTCAGGCACTTAAACGCCGTTTTGTGCAGCAGGATAATGGCGACAATGTTCAGCCAGGCCATCAGCCCCACGCCAATATCACCCAGTGCCCAGGCCAGATCTGCTGTTTTTACTGTGCCATAAACCACTGCTG
>CAMLNG010000182.1 GCA_946481195.1 uncultured Chromatiaceae bacterium | reverse complement strand
GGGGACGGCCACAAAAATGGGCGGCCGCTTTAGCAAATCGGGAATACCAGGTGGCAGCACGCATCATGACTCCACAAAAATTGAATTCGCAGTGTCACTGTACTGCGTGCAGTCTGAGAACAGCAAGGCTGGTTTCCCCACCTTGAGTAGGCAACAAGACCAGCCGTAGCAGATTACACTCGCACGACAAAATTGCCATTGCGCAGGTTTTCGCGCTGATAGGCCGGGCCTTCGATACCGTCATACACGACGCTGGCGCCGGCGGCGGTGGCGATGATATGGCCGGCACCGGTGTCCCATAACATGGTCGGGCCGAAACGTGGGTAGATGTGTGCCGCGCCTTCTGCCACCAGACAGAACTTTAGCGAACTGCCGACTGCCACCAGTTCATGCTGCGGGAACTGCGCCAGATATGGCTCCACTTCCGGCTGGTAATGGCTTTTACTGCCAACCAGCCGCACCGTTTCACCAGCTTTTGGCGCAATGGCGTGGATCGCCCGCTCACCGTTGTTATCTGCGACAAAAGCTCCCAGCCCTTCGGCACCGCTGTAGGTCTTGCCCAGCACCGGCGCATGGATCACCCCAAGCACTGGCTCGCCGGCGTCAATCAGCGCGATATTGACGGTGAATTCGCCGTTTCTTTTGATAAATTCTTTGGTGCCATCCAGCGGGTCAACCAGCCAGAAACGTTGCCAGTGCTGACGTTCGCTCCACGGAATATCGGCGGCTTCTTCGGACAGCACCGGGATGTCCGGCGTCAACGCCTGCAGTTCGCGCAAAATCAGCTGATGCGCAGCCAGATCTGCCGCGGTCAGCGGGCTGTCGTCCGCTTTATGTTGCACATCAATGGCTTGTGGTTGGTTATAAATCGCCAGAATCGCCTGACCCGCATCAATACTGATGCGGCGGATTTGTGGCAGCCATTGGTTGAGTTCAGCGGGCGTGGTTAGCATCTTTTAAGATCCGGATTAAGACTTTGGGCCGATGATGCCACGTTGCTCCAGCAATTGCAGCAGCTGCTGCACGCTGTCATCGAGGGACAACACACCGGTATCCAGGCTGATTTCTGGCTCTACTGGCGCCTCGTAAGGGTCTGAAATACCGGTGAAATTGGCAATTTCGCCGCGCCGGGCTTTCTGATACAGGCCTTTGACATCGCGCTGCTCACAGACATCCAGCGAGGTGGCGACATGGACTTCAATAAACCGGCCTGCCGGCAAACTGGCGCGAATGGCATCGCGCTGACTACGCAGCGGCGAAACAAATGCGCTTAATACAATCAGGCCAGCATCCAGCATCAGACCGGCCACAGCGCCAACCCGGCGCAGGTTTTCATTGCGGTCGGCTTCGCTGAAACCTAAACCGGCGCACAAGCCATGGCGCACATTGTCGCCATCCAGCAGATAGGTATGAGCACCGCGCTTGAGCAACGCTTGTTCCAGCGCGCCGGCAACTGTTGATTTGCCGGCACCGCTGAGCCCGGTGAACCACAACACCACCGCCTGCTGCTGTTTCTGCGCCTCGCGATCGCTGCGGCTGACCGCATGTTGTTGCCAGACGATGTTGTTGCTGACTGAAGCTGAAGTTTGTTCCATCTGTTTTCTGCCTTTGCATGCCAGTAAAAGAACCTGAAGTTCCGACCGGCAGCGGGAGTCTGTTCACTAAGCAGACCCTCTGCGGCAGGGGTGAGAGCGGGATCTCGGCAAGTCAGTAATCTGACTTGCCGCCGCTCAAACGGGTTTTGCTCTGCAAAACCCCGGACTGCCGCAGAGGAGCCTACAGGGATGTATTCACGGCGTGTCTGCGTGTGAACAGCGGACGATGCCGTATCCACGGACTGGCTTACACAAAATGAAGCCAGCAGCAATCCATCACAACTTACTGATATCAACCGCCTGCCAGTGCGGGAAATGTTTACGCACTAAGGCGTTAAATTCCAGCTCAAAAGCACTGAACTCAGTTTTGTTGCTGCTGGCCGCCAGCGCGCTGTCGACCATGCCGGCACCGACTGTGATATTGCTTAAGCGGTCGATAAAAATAAAGCCACCGGTGTCGCGGTTTTTGCTGTACGGGTCAAATACCACTGCTTCGGTCAGCTCCAGCTCGACCAGTGCGATAGTATTGAGCGCCAGCTGTGTCGCGGCGTGCTCTTCCAACGTATTAACATCAATGCTGTGTGCGATCGCCGTGACTGTACCCGGCACTTTTTTCGTACCGAGTTTGATGTTGTATTGTTTGCCGATGGTGAGTGGATCTTCGTGCATCCACACCACTTTGGCCAGAATGCGGTTCGACACGCTGGCGTGATGCTGCGCCTTCACAATCACATCACCGCGGCTGATATCAATTTCATCGGCCAGCGTTAACGTGACCGCCTGACCGGCAAACGCCTGCGGCAAGTCGCCATCAAAAGTCACGATAGATTTCACTACTGAGCTTTTGCCAGACGGCAGCGCCACCACAGCATCACCGACCTGAAAGCTGCCAGAGGCCACAGTACCGGCAAAACCGCGGAAGTCCAGATTCGGTCTGTTGACATACTGTACCGGTAAACGCGCTTCAAAGGCATGATTAAAGCCAGTCACCGGCGCGTTTTCCAGCAGCGCCAGCAACGTCGGGCCCTGATACCAAGGGGCCTGGGCCGAAGGGTTTACCACGTTGTCACCGTTTAACGCCGACAGTGGTACAAACTGAATATCCGGCACATGCAGCTGCTCGGCAAAAGCTAAATAGTCACGACGGATTTCGTCATAACGAGCTTCTGAAAACCCTACCAGATCCATTTTATTAATGGCGACAACAAACTGCTTAATGCCCAAAAGCGCACAGATAAAGCTATGACGGCGCGTCTGCACCTGCACGCCGTAGCGCGCGTCGACCAGGATAATCGCCAGGTCACAGTTTGATGCACCAGTCGCCATGTTGCGGGTGTACTGCTCATGGCCCGGCGTGTCAGCGATGATAAACTTGCGTTTCGCGGTGGAGAAATAGCGGTAGGCCACGTCAATGGTGATGCCTTGTTCGCGTTCTGCCTGCAAACCATCGACCAGTAGCGCCAAATCAACGGTTTCACCGGTGGTGCCGTGGGTTTTGCTGTCTTTATGCAGTGCGGCCAGCTGATCTTCATAAATCTGCTGGCTGTCGTGCAGTAAACGGCCGATCAGCGTGCTTTTGCCGTCGTCGACCGAACCACAGGTCAGGAATTTCAGCAGGGATTTATGCTGTTGTTGTCTGAGGTACTCTTCAATCCCCAGTTGTTCCAGTTCAATAGCGACTGACATCAGAAATACCCCTCACGTTTTTTCTTTTCCATCGAACCACTGGAATCGTGGTCAATCACCCGGCCCTGACGTTCGCTGGAGCGCGATAACAACATCTCTTCGATAATGCCGGTCAGGCTGTCGGCGTCTGATTCAATAGCACCGGTCAGCGGATAACAGCCGAGCGTGCGGAAGCGCACCAGTTTTTGCTCCGGTACTTCACCCGGATTTAATGGCATCCGGTCATCGTCGACCATGATCAGCGTGCCGTTGCGTTCCACCACAGGGCGGTAAGCAGCGAAATACAGCGGCACTATGTCGATGTTTTCCTGATAGATGTATTGCCAGATATCCAGCTCAGTCCAGTTCGACAGCGGGAACACGCGGATACTTTCGCCTTTGTTGACCTGACCGTTGTAGGTGTGCCACAGCTCAGGCCGCTGATTTTTCGGGTCCCAGCGGTGGTATTGGTCACGGAACGAATAAATCCGCTCTTTGGCGCGGGACTTTTCTTCGTCACGGCGGGCGCCACCAAAAGCGGCGTCAAAACCGTATTTATTCAGCGCCTGTTTCAGGCCTTCGGTTTTCATCACGTCGGTGTGTTTGGCGCTGCCGAAGGTGAACGGGTTCATGCCCATCGCCAGGCCTTCCGGGTTTTTATGCACCAGCAGGTCAAAGCCATATTCCTTCGCCACTTTGTCACGAAACTCAATCATTTCGCGGAATTTCCAGTCGGTATCGACATGCAGCAGCGGGAACGGGATCTTGCCCGGATAAAAGGCTTTACGCGCCAGATGCAACAGCACCGACGAGTCTTTGCCAATCGAATACAGCATCACCGGATTATCAAATTCGGCCGCCACTTCGCGGAAGATTTGAATACTTTCCGCTTCAAGCTGTTGTAAGTGCGTTAAGGTCGGCATATCAGTTACCTTGCTTTAAAAACTATCAATTTAAATGTTATCCGTGTAGCGGCGTCAGCTGTGCCCGGGGCGCCTGCGCACCATACCAGGCTAATTTGTGCTGCAAAGCCACTACTTCGCCAATCACCAGCAAGGCCGGCGATTGCACCTGATGCTGTTCAATGAGTTCCGCCAATTGCCCAAGCGTGCCGGTAAACACCCGCTGCTCAGGTCTGGTGCCGTTTTCCAGTATCGCTACCGGTGTGTCCGCAGCGCGGCCAGCCTCAAGCAACTGCGCCTGAATATGTGCCGATTTCATCAGGCCCATATAAATCACTAAGGTTTGGTTCGGCCGGCTCAGGCTGCGCCAGTCCGGCTCTTTGCCGTCTTTTTGGCAATGACCGGTGACAAACTGCACCGCCTGCGCATAGTCACGATGCGTCAGCGGAATACCGGCGTAAGCGGCACAACCGGCGGCAGCCGTGATGCCCGGCACCACCTGAAACGGGATTTGGTGCGGTAGTAACACTTCAATTTCTTCGGCGCCGCGGCCAAAAATAAAGGGGTCGCCGCCTTTTAACCGGCAGACTTTTTTGCCTGCCAGTGCCAGCCTGACCAGCAAGGCATTAGTCTCTTCCTGCGCCACCGAATGCGCACCGGCTTTTTTGCCAACACAAATCAGCTCAGCGTCGCGGCGCACCAGCGCCATAATAGGTTCTGAGACTAAATAGTCGTACACCACCACATCGGCCTGTTGCATCAGCTGCAGCGCTTTCAGCGTCAATAACTCAGGATCACCAGGCCCGGCGCCGACGACAAAGACTTCACCGCGTTGTGGCTGATGACCATCCAGCATTTGTTCCAGCGTGTCTTCCGCCGCCTGTGGCTGACCACTTTGCAGCAGGCTCACTACTTTCGAGCTGAAAACCTGTTCATAAAACTGCCGGCGGGCGGCGAAATTGTCCAGCTTCTGCTGCACCTGTTTACGGAATTTACCGACCAGCGTGGCTAAAGGCCCGAGGTGCTGCGGTAATAAAGTTTCTAACTGTTCACGCAGGCGGCGCACTAACACAGGCGCTGCGCCGCCGCTGGAAATGGCGATTTGAATTGGTGCACGGTTAATGATGGACGGGAAAATAAACTCGCATTTGTCCTGGTCATCAACGGTGTTGACCCAAACCTGACGCGCCGAAGAGGCCTGATGCACAGCAGCATTGACGGCGTCGTCGTCGGTGGCGGCAATCACTAACCAATGGCCTGAGATCTGTTCTGGCGAAAAATCTTCTTGCAGCAGCCTGGCTTTGCCTTGGGCAGCCCAGTGCTGGAATTCCGTTTCAAACTGATGCGACACCACGGTGAGCAACGCGCCAGCATCCAGCAGCGCCCGCGCTTTACGCAGCGCGACATGGCCGCCGCCTACCAGCAGCACGGCTTTGCCGGTTAAATCAGTGAAAATCGGTAAATACTGCACGTTAATATCCCCACGGGCTCCTGCCTTGGTCAGGCTCAGATCGTCGACCCACCATACTGCATTTTTGCTAAAAAGCGGTGTGATGCTTCAATATGGCTGCGATATTAGACGTCTAAACGTCCTAAATCCAAGAAGCAAATCGGCTCAGATATAACTAAAAGGAATTAGCGGCTTGGTTTTCGGACTTTAGGAAGAAGCAAAAGCGGGCAAAACAACCAGGCCGGTATCCTGCGATACCGGCCATAGAGCAGCGATTAGCTTAAATCAGTTATCAGCGCGCTGGCTGACCGCGGCAGTAAAGACCACGTCTGTGGAGCTATTCAGCGCAGTTTCGCAGGAGTCCTGCACCACGCCGATGATAAAACCAACAGCCACCACCTGCATGGCGGTCTCAGCCGGAATACCAAACAAACCGCAGGCCAACGGAATCAATAGCAAAGAGCCACCAGCTACGCCGGAAGCGCCGCAGGCACACACAGAAGCAACCACGCTTAACAACATCGCGGTGGCGAAATCAACCGGAATGCCGAGCGTGTTCACAGCCGCCAGCGTCAGTACTGTGATAGTGATAGCAGCGCCTGCCATATTGATGGTGGCCCCCAGTGGAATGGACACTGAATAAGTATCCTCATCCAGTTTCAGCTTTTCACACAGCATCATATTGACCGGGATGTTGGCGGCAGAACTTCTGGTAAAAAATGCCGGAATGCCGCTTTCCCGCAGACAAGTCAGCACCAATGGATACGGATTACGCCTTGTGGTGACAAACACCAGCAGTGGGTTCACCACAAAGGCAATCACCGCCATAGAACCCACCAGCACCGCCAATAAATGGCCATAACTGGCAAGGCCGGCAAATCCGGTGGTCGCGACAGTTTCCGCCACCAGACCGAAAATACCGATAGGGGCTAAGCGGATGATGAGTGTCACTAAGTGCGAAACACCGTGCGAAATATCGCTGAAGACTTTTTTCGTCGTGCTGTTGGCATGATGTAAGCCGAGGCCAAAACCAATGGCCCAGGTTAATACGCCGATAAAGTTGCCGGTCAGCAAAGCATTGACCGGGTTATCGACCGCCTGAAACAGAATGCCTTTGAGCACCTGACCAATGCCTTCAGGCGCAGTCACTGCTTGCTGGGCGTCGCTTAACACCAGACTGCTCGGGAACAGAAAACTGGCGCCTACTGCAGTCAGTGCTGCCAAAAAGGTGCCAAGTAAATACAGCACCAGCACAGGTTTCATTTTCGCCTGACCACCGATTTTGCGGTTGGCAATGGCGGACGCGACCAGTACAAACACCAGAATAGGTGCGACCGCTTTTAGTGCTTTGACAAATAACGCGCCCAGCATAGCCACGGACTGACCCGCTTCGGTCGACCAGCTCGCCAGCGCCACGCCTAAAATCATGCCCAATAAAATTTGTGGTACTAAACCAAAATGGGCGAAAAAGCCTTTTTTCGGCAATTCTGAACCTGCTACTGTTGTTTTTGTTGTCATTATAGGGATTTCCGCTTGAGTTGCTGCCTGATTCTGCCGTGTCCGGGCGGATGGAGCAAGGCTGACCAGCAGTAACGATCCTAAACTCTGCGACGAATGCGGCAG
>CAMLNG010000181.1 GCA_946481195.1 uncultured Chromatiaceae bacterium | reverse complement strand
TCTTTGGTTACTTTCTTTTGCTGAAACAAAAGAAAGTGACTCACCGTTAGGTGAATTCTTTGCTAGACGGTCTGGCCACAAAGATAAAAATGATTATTGGTTGAGCACAGCAACTATGTTTGCATAAACGCCATACTGTTAGAATACAGCCCCGCGTAGCGCGATCCCGCGCAATAAAAAACCGGAGTTACCTCCGGTTTTTTTATCAGGCAAATCAGCGAACGCTGACGGAACAAAGTTTTAAAAGTAAAAAGCCCAACCTGGGAAGGTCGGGCTCTTTACATTAAATCAGTTGTTCAATCAGGTCGTCTTCTAAGCTCCAGTCGATATCTTCGAGCTCTTTTCTCAGACGCTGCCGCTCCTTTACGGCTTCGATTTCGCGCCATTTGCGCTTTACCGGCCGGCTTTTCGCGGCTGGTCGTTCCAACATAGTCAGTAAGTCGTCAAAGCTTTCCATACTTCACCTCGCTACATTGTTGTTGTTATTTTCACCAAAATTGATACCACATTTTTTGACAAAATAAAATACTTCAATGACAGAAAAATGAAGCCAAGATGAACGGGAAATGGCAGTGAAAAAAAAGGAACCTGCAGGTTCCTTTTTGTGGTTAAAAAATGAGCTACTGCAATGCTTTAGCTTTGCTGAAACTGTTGGATCAACTGCTCCGTTGAGCTGTCAAATGCATGGCTGGCAGCACCGGATAACACCTGATAAATCGGTGTGGATAACTGCTTGCCAAGCTCAACACCCCATTGGTCAAAGGAATTGATATTCCACAGCACGCCCTGTACAAAAACTTTGTGCTCATACAGCGCAATCAAAGCACCAAGGTAGTAGGGCGATAACTCAGGCAGCAACAGCGTGTTGCTGGGTTTATTACCTGGAGACGCTTTATGCGGTGCCAGAAAATTGGCCAGGGCTTCGCTGCCGCCTTGCGCCAGCACTTCGGCTTTGGCTTCGGCAATGGTTTTGCCCTGCATCAGTGCTTGTGACTGCGCAAAACAATGCGCCGCCAGGCGGTGATGATGATCAGCCAAATCGTGAGAGACTTTGATTGGCAGAATAAAATCAGCCGGCACAGCTAAAGCGCTTTGGTGTAACAGCTGGTGATACGCATGTTGACCGTTAGTGCCGGCATCACCCCATATCACGGGCGCTGTCGCCGGTGTCAGTGGGGCGCCATCAAGGTCAACACTCTTGCCGTTACTTTCCATGTCCAGTTGTTGTACATAAGAGGGCAGCAAACGCAGATAATGGCTGTATGGTAACAGCGCCTGTGCCTGACAACCCAACCCGTTGATGTACCAGACGCCGAGCAGCGCCAGAATCACCGGTAAATTTTGCTCAAGCGGGGCATCACGGAAATGGCTGTCCATGTCGCGGGCACCGGCCAGCAGGTTCTCAAACTGTGCAACGCCAAGTGTCAGGCACAGCGGGAAACCGATAGCCGACCACAACGAATACCGGCCACCAACCCAGTCCCACATCGGCAGAATGTGTGAGGCGTCGATGCCAAATTCGGCAGCTGCTTTGATGTTGGATGAGGTGGCCCAGAAATGCTGCGCAATAGCAGCCTTATCAGCGCCATGGTCGAGGAACCACTGGCGCACTGCTAAGGCGTTTTGCTTGGTTTCTTCAGTTCCAAAAGATTTTGAAGCAACAAACACCAGCGTTGTCGCCGGATTAAGGGCTTTGACCACATCACTGACCACAGCGCCGTCAATATTGCCGGCAAAATGCACTTTGACCGGGCTCTGCTGATAAGGCGTTAAGGCTTCCAGCGCCATTTGTGGGCCAAGCAGAGAACCACCAATACCAATCCAGACCAGATCAGTAATAGGGTTGCCCTGATAACCCAGATACTGGCGGCTATTAAGCTGTTCAACCAGCGCATACATCTGCGCCCGGCAGGCGGCAATTTGCGCCTGTAAATCTTCACCGTCCAGCTGCAGTGACTGGTCCGCCGGCGCGCGCAGCGCAACGTGCCAGACAGAACGGTCTTCGGTATTGTTTATTTTGTCGCCGGCAAACATCGCAGCCCGTTTTGCAGCGAGTGGGCTTTGTGTTGCCAGATCCAGCAGTTGTTGCCAGATGCCACGAGTTATCAGGTTTTTTGAATAATCCAGCGTGATCCCAAGGGCCTTGGCGGTAAAACGCGCCGCACGCTGTGGATCTTCAGCAAATTCCTGACGCAGGTTCAGTGGGGCTTTGGCGAGCGTGGCCAACTGGCTCCAGACTGCAGACGACATAATAAACTCCTGTTAAAAAGCTGTGCTTAAGCGAGCGCAGCAGTGATCACTTGTTCCAGCTTGCGCTGGTCGATGGCGAATTTACGGATACCTTCAGCCAGTTTTTCGGTGGCCATCGCATCTTCGTTCAGCGCCCAGCGGAACGCCTGTTCGGTCAGCTCAGCTGGTTTGGCTGCGGTTGCACCTTCATCACGCAGATGTACCACCAGCTCGCCGCTTTGTTTGCTCAGTTCATCCAGCAGTGCCGGCGCAATAGTTAACCGGTCACAACCTGCCAGTGCTAACACTTCGCCAACGTTACGGAAACTTGCACCCATCACGATGGTTTTGTGGCCATGCTGTTTGAAATAACGATAGATTTCGCGCACAGAAATCACGCCCGGATCGGTCTCGGCATCATAGCTTTGGCCAGTGCTGGCTTTGTACCAGTCCAGAATACGGCCAACAAATGGCGAAATTAAGAATACGCCGGCTTCGGCACAGGCGCGGGCCTGACACAAATGGAATAACAGCGTCAGGTTACATTGAATACCTTCCTGCTCCAGCGTGCGTGCAGCCTGAATACCTTCCCAGGTGGAGGCGATTTTGATCAGAATTTTGTCTTTGCCGATACCATTTTCTGCATACAACGCAACCAGTTGGCGGGCTTTGGCAATAGTGGCTTCGGTATCAAAACTTAAGCGGGCGTCGACTTCGGTTGAAACCCGGCCCGGCACCAGTTTGCTGATAGCTGTGCCGACATCAACCGCGAACTTGTCGCTGGCGATGCTGAGCTGTTCGGCCTGATTTGCCGTTTTGCCTTTGGCATAGGCCGCAGCTGCTGTCAGTAAAGGTTTAGCGAAATCTAAGGCGCTGGCGTTTAATAACAATGAAGGGTTAGTTGTGGCATCGACCGGACGAAATTGTTCGATGGCATTCAGATCACCACTGTCGACGACGACGGTAGTGACGGCTTTGAGTTGATCAAGAAGTGTTGTCATATTGTTATTTAACCATTTTTAGTCGCATTTTTAGCCGTGCGGCCGTTTAAAAGCGTAATTATGTAGAAATATTACAACAGAAAACGCGTGAAAACACTGAATTCTGTCAGGCCTGTTGCTGATTTTTTGTCAGATTACTATAGTTGGTTTCAGTCGGTTGTTCCGGCCTCATACGGATACAGCATTTTGTCTCTTTGAACGTTAACAAAGACAAAAATCTGTTGCGCCATGTACGGCAGTTTGGTCGCAATTTGTGAAGGCAGTACAACAGTTGAATCTCAAATTTTATAAATCAAAAAAAGTCCTGGTCGTTGATGACTGTGATCCGGTGCGCGCATCGATCAAAGGCATGCTGCAAAAGATCGGTTTTGAACATATTGCCCAAGCCCCTGATGCCAACGCTGCCATAGCCAATTGTACAGAAATCCAATATGACTTCATTTTATCCGATTTCAACCTTGGCGAAGGCAAAGATGGTTATCAACTATTTGAAGCGTTGAAACATTTACGTTTATTAAAGCCGGGTTGCTGTTTTATCATTATCAGCGCTGAGAGTCACCGCCAGATAGTGCACGGCGTGATTGAACTGCAGCCGGATTCTTACCTGCTCAAACCCTTTTCTTTTGTCCAGCTCGAAAAACGCCTGATGCGTGCCTTCGAAATCAAACATTGCCTGAACAAGGTTTACCAGGAAATTGCTGAGGACTTGTTTATCGAAGCGGCAAACTCCTGCGAGCTCGTGATAAAAAACGACCCGGAATTTGCGGTGTTTGCCTTACGGCTGCGTGGTGAGTTACTGCTGAAAATTGAACATTATCAGGCCGCTGAACAGCTGTATTTGTCCATTCTGAACCGGCGGGAATATGCCTGGGCCAAGCTTGGTCTTGCTATCGCACGTTTTTGTCAGCAGCGTTGGCTGGAAGCGGAGTTCGAGCTGCGTGAACTGAGTAAAATGGATGAAACCCGCGTTGAAGCGCTGGACTGGCTGGCGCGATTGTTCCTCAAACGCCAGCTGTATAAAGACGCTTATGAAACGCTGAACGACGTGACCAAGCTGTCGCCGAAAAACTATAAAAGACAAAAGGCGCTGGCGAATCTGGCCAATATCAATGGCCTGAAAGACGACGCCGTCAAAATTTACGCCCGGCTGCAACAAGCGGCGCGTTATTCCATTTTTGATACACCGGATAATTTCCTCAATTATGCCCGCGCGATCCTTGAGCTGACCAAAGAAGCCAATAAGCTGGAACAGACCCGGCATTTCAAAAAGATTGATGAGATTCTGGCGAATATCGGCAAACGTTTTGCGCTGGAATCTTATTTACATGAAGAGCTGGCGGTACGGGCACGCGTGGCGATTTTGCGCGGCAACATCGATGAAGCCCGCGAGTTACTGGCCAAAAGTGACGCTGCCCAAACCGGTAAACCGCTGAGTGCAGAAGCTTGTCTTGATAAAGCCAAAGCCTATTTTGAAGCCGGTAATTTGTCGCGCAGTGACGAGTTTATGCAGCAGCTGGATGAGATGGCGGAGTATGACGATTTGTTGGCCAATACGCTGACAGTACTGATCCAGTCTGAACACAAAGCGCACGACAATTTACGCGAAGAAATTAAAACGCTGAACAACGACGGTCTGGATGCTTATCAGAATGGCTATTATGGCCGGGCGCTGGAATTTTTTAACAAAGCTTTTGATTACATGCCATATAACCCCAGTCTGGCGCTGAATTTACTACAAACCATCAGCAAAATCGGTGGCGTCACCAAAGATACTGCCAAACTGGCGCGGCGCTGCGTGGAAATTCTGGAACAAAGTGAGCTGAACGAAGGCAACACCAAACGTTTTGCCGCAGTGATGAAAGAGCTGAACAGCTTATTGCAACTGAGCTGAGTGCAGCTTATAGTCGCGCCGCAGTTTTACCTTCAGGAATATGCTTCGATGTTGATGGTTATTTCTCCGGCCAAAGATCTGGATTTTTCGCCGTTATCCCGCCAATTGCCACTGACACAGCCGGATTTTCTGCCAGAAGCGGCGCAATTAAATGCAGTGTGCCGTGAACTGACGCCGGCTGATCTCAGTCAGCTGATGCATATCAGCGACAAGCTGGCCGGCCTCAATGCCGCCCGTTTTGCCAGCTGGAGCCTGCCATTTACGCCAGACAATGCTAAAGCCGCGTTATTTGCCTTTAACGGCGATGTCTATCAGGGCCTGCATGCTCAAAGCTTGTCCGATGCCCAGCTCACTTTTGCCCAGCAGCATCTGCGCATTTTAAGTGGACTATATGGCGTGTTACGGCCATTAGACCTGATGCAGCCCTACCGGCTGGAAATGGGCACTAGCCTCAGCAATCCACGCGGTAAAGATTTATACCAGTTCTGGGGCAGCCAAATTACTGAGAGCCTGAACCAACAGCTTGAAGCGCTCAGTGCGCCATTTTTACTGAATCTGGCATCTCAGGAATATTTTAAAGCGGTGAAACCCAAACAGCTGGCGAAGCCTTTGATCAACGTGCAGTTTAAAGATCAGAAAAATGGCCAGTACAAAATCATCAGCTTTTTTGCCAAAAAAGCCCGTGGTCTGATGGCGCGTTATGTGATTGAACAACAAGCGGATTCTGTTGAAGCGCTACGGGCGTTTAACCTGGCAGGTTATCGATTTAGCCGCGAACTGTCCAAACCCCACGACCTGACGTTTCTGCGTGATGAGGCCGACGTCGCTTAATTTTTATCAACGTCTGCGACTGCGCGCTGAATTAAGCCTGTCAGCGCGCTGGCTCGCTACAGCTCAGTTTTGCTAAAATACTGGACTGACCTTTTCTTGGATCCCGCTATGAAATTTCCCGGCCGCCGTAAACTGAAGCATTATTTCCCGGTGTCTTCACCAAAACCACAGTTACCCAGTTTTGAAGTCCGCCCCGAGTTGGATACTTATGTGGTTGGCCTGGACCAGACCATTGTGGATGTGGTGGCCAATGTCAGCGACGAATTCCTGCAAAAATACGGTATTGGTAAAGGCTTATCGAATCTGGTGGAACACGGCAAGGCTGACCAGATTTATCAGGAATTGGTGCAAAGCGCGGCGATTTCTGACCACTTTGCCGGCGGCACTATAGGGAATACCATCCATAACTATTCAGTGCTGGCTGACGACAAGTCAGTGTTACTCGGCGTGATGTCCGCCAATATCGCTTTAGGCTCACCGGCTTATCATTATTTGTGTCATACCAGCAGCAAAGTCGATATGAATCATCTGCAGGGTGTGGCCGGTGACATAGGTCGCGGTATCACGATGATCACGCCAGACGGCGAACGCACCTTTGTGATTGACCCGGGCGCGATGGATGAACTCAGTGCCGACGCTATTCCGGAAGATATTATCGCCAAGGCCGCAGCGCTGGTGCTGAGTGCTTATCCGCTGCGCGCCAGCGGACAGCCTATTCAGCAGGCGATGCTACGGACGCTGGAGCTGGCCAAGCGTCATGGTGTGCCGGTGGTAATGAGCCTGGGTACTAAGCATCTGGTGGAAGAGCATCGCGAACTCATTCTGCAAACCGTCACTGATTATGTCGATATGCTGGCGATGAATGAATTAGAAGCTGCGGCGCTGACTGGTATCACCGACCCGCTACTCGCGGCTGAAGCCGCGCTGGAGCTGACCGATATGGTGCTGGTCACCGCGGGGCCTGAAGGTTTGTACCTCTGTGGTTACACCGACGCCAGCGTGAAGCGCGAGACGACCAACCCGATTAAATCCGGCGCTTTACCGGATTACAACGAGTTTGAATTCAGCCGGCCGATGCAGAAAAAACACTGTGCGGAACCACTGAAAGTCTATTCACACATCGACCCTTATTTGGGTGGCCCTGAGCGGATTAAAAACACCAATGGGGCCGGCGATGGCGCTTTAGCAGCGATTTTGCACGATATTGCCGCCAATCATTTCCACCGCCACGCACTGCCGTTGTCGAGCAAACACGAACAAAGCTGCCTGGCTTATTCGTCCTTTGCGCAAATCTGTAAATACGCCAAC
>CAMLNG010000180.1 GCA_946481195.1 uncultured Chromatiaceae bacterium | reverse complement strand
ATGCAATGCGAGTACTATGCGCTGGAAGGTTTAACTGCCTTAGTCGATACCATCAATAAACTGGCAGCTGTGGTCAACGCTGACCTGAAAATTGAAGGTATCCTGCGGACCATGTATGACCCGCGCAACCGGTTGGCAAATGATGTTTCTGAGCAGCTCAAGCGGCATTTTGGTGAAAAAGTTTACCGGGCTGTGATCCCAAGAAACGTCAGGCTGGCAGAAGCACCCAGCTTCGGTACTCCGGTAATGTATTACGATAAAAGTTCGACCGGCGCTAAAGCCTATCTGGCTTTAGCCGGTGAAATTTTGCGCCGCGCCGACAAAAAACAACCAAAAAGCACCCCTGCGGTGTGACGTGAAGGAATAAGCTGCGAATGTCTCTGAAAAAAAGAGGTCTGGGCCGGGGTTTAGATGCGTTATTGACCACGGGTAAACCTGCTGCTCCGGCTGAAAGTCAATCTGAAAACCGTCAAACAGAATTACAAAAACTACCGGTTGAATGGTTACAGCCAGGCAAGTACCAGCCACGCAAAGACATGTCGCAGGATGCGCTGGAAGAACTTGCCAGCTCTATCCGTGCTCAGGGCGTGATTCAGCCGATAGTGGTGCGCCCGGTTGGCACTGATCGTTTTGAGATCATCGCCGGTGAACGGCGTTGGCGCGCGTCACAGCTGGCGGGGCTGGCCGAAGTGCCTTGCATTTTGAAAGACGTGCCGGATGAAGCTGCTGTCGCTATCGCACTGATTGAAAACATTCAGCGCGAAGACCTGAATGCGATGGAAGAGGCGGTGGCATTACAGCGTCTGCTCAGTGAATTTGAACTGACACATCAGCAAGTAGCTGATGCTGTTGGCAAATCCCGCGCGACCGTGACGAATTTATTGCGCCTGAACCAACTCGCCGATGAAGTAAAAACCCTGCTGGAGCATGGTGACATCGAGATGGGCCATGCTCGTGCGATTTTAGCGTTACCGGCAGAGCAACAACCGGATACCGGCCGTATTATTGCCGCGAAGCAGCTGACGGTACGTGAAGCCGAGAGTTTGATTCGCCGCTTGCTGGAGCCTGCGCCGGTCAAAGAAGTCAAAGTCAAAGACCCGGACGTTACCGCATTGGAAACTAAATTGAGTGAACGATTTGGTGCGCCGGTCAGTATTAGTTACAACCGCAAAGGCAAAGGCGAATTAGTCATCAATTACAGCAGTTTGCCGGAACTAGACGGTATCCTGCATAAATTGGGCCTTTCTGAGACTGAAATTTAACCAGTCAGGTTTCAGAAAGTTCGACATTCGTAGTATTGGCGCGGCTTTTGGTTGCAAAAATAAGGCAGATAAGTATACTTGCGCGAGCTTTTTATCCTGTTGTTTTGTAGCTTTTCGGGTGGTATTCAGTGCCTTTAACCACAACAAAACAGCGTTATAAATTGATTTTACAGACCTTTTTGTGGCAGTCGCTGGCGGGATTTGCTTTGGCGGCGCTGTGTTTGGCAGCTTGGGACAAGCTGGCCGCAAAGTCTGTACTGCTTGGCGTTTATTGTGTTGTTGTGCCGCACAGTCTTTTTACGTGGTATGTGTTTCGCTTTCGTGCAGACCTGCAGCCAGATCTGGTGCTTAAATCGGTCTACCGCGGCGAATCACTAAAATTTTTATTGTTGGCGTTGTTGGTGGCAACAGCGCTGAAACACGCGCTGTTGATCCCTTGGTTATTTTTTGGCGGACTGGTGTTCGCCCTGATCTTACAGGCGTTGTTACCGATTTTGATTAACTACGATAATTGGGACTAACGATGGCATCTGGTGAGCTTACGAGCAAAGACTATATTACCCACCACCTGACCAACTGGAGCGTCGGCGAAGGTTTTTGGACCGTTCATGTCGACACCTTAGGCTGGTCAATCTTTATGGGATTGATTTTCCTGTTCTCTTTCCGCGCAGTGGCAAAAACCGCCAATGCCGGTGTTCCTACCAAATGGCAATGTGCCGTTGAAATGGTGGTTGAATTCATTGAAAACACGGTCAAAAGTACTTTCCACGGTAAAAATCCAATCATTGCCCCACTGGCACTGACGATTTTTGTCTGGGTACTGCTGATGAACCTGCTGGATTTAGTGCCGGTTGATTTCATTCCATGGACTGCCCAACAGATTGGCGCTGCCATGGGTCATGACCCGCATCATGTCTACATGAAAGCTGTACCAACTACAGACCTGAACATGACCATCGCACTGGCGCTGGGTGTGTTTATCCTGATGATTTACTACTCAATCAAAATGAAAGGCATCGGCGGTTTTATTAAAGAACTGACCACCCAGCCATTCAACACGCCTTGGTTATACTGGTTCAACTTCATTCTGGAAGTGGTTGCCCTGCTGGCCAAGCCATTGTCACTGGCGCTGCGGTTATTCGGTAACCTGTACGCCGGCGAGCTTATTTTTATCCTGATCGCGATGACAGGCTTGTATCAGCTGCCAATGCACTTCGTCTGGGCTGTGTTCCACTTGCTGGTTATCCCGCTGCAGGCGTTTATTTTCACCATCCTGACGGTGGTGTACCTGAGCATGGCGCACGAACATCATTAATAACGATTTCTTTTTAACTTTAACTTTAACATTAGTAACTTGGAGAACATCATGGAAATGGTATTAGGTTTAAAACTGATCGCAGTTGCCCTGTTAATCGGTTTAGGTGCATTAGGCACTGCAATCGGTTTCGGTACTCTGGGCGGTAAATTCCTCGAGTCTGCAGCTCGTCAGCCAGAGCTGGCTCCTAGCCTGCAAGGTAAAATGTTCGTTGTAGCTGGTCTGATCGACGCCATCGCGATGATCGGTGTAGCTATCGCGCTGTACATGCTGTTCGCAATGTAATTGGACGCGAACCAGAACATTTACTCAGGTTATTTAAGGAGAAGCGGTCGTGAATATTAACGCCACTCTCATTGGTGAGTTAATCGCGTTCCTGGTGTTCGTACTCTTCTGTATGAAGTACGTATGGCCACCAATTATCGGCGCCATTGAAGCTCGTCAGCAAAAAATCGCAGATGGTCTGGCCGCGAGTGATCGCGCCGAACAAGACCTGCGGTTGGCGCAAGAGAAAGCAAAACAACAGCTGATCGACGCAAAAGCACAAGCTTCTGCTGTGATCGACCAGGCGAAAAAACGCGAAGCGCAGATCATCGAAGAAGCTGCGGTCAAAGCGCAGGCAGAGCGGGACAAAATCCTGGCTCAGGCTAAAGCTGAAGTCGAAGCTGAACGCATCCGGGCGAAAGAAGAACTGCGTAAGCAGGTCGCTGCCCTCGCCGTTGCCGGCGCAGAGCGGATCCTTCAACGTTCAATTGATGAAGCTGCTCACAGCGACATCCTGGATAAACTGGTTGCAGAACTGTAAAGAGGAAGAGCCATGTCTGAACTGACGAATGTCGCTCGTCCTTATGCCAAAGCGGCGTTCGACTTTGCGGTCGAACAAAACGCTTTGGCGGCCTGGGCTGATATGCTGTTTTTCGCTGCTGAAGTAGTGAAAAATCCAGTAGTCGCCGAGCGCCTGCAAAGCAACAGTGCTGCCGACGCACAGGCAGCCTTTTTTATCCAGGTTTGTGGTGAACAGCTGAATAGCCACGGTCAGAACCTGATTAAGGTCATGGCAGAGAACCAGCGTCTGGCGGCACTTCCTGCCGTGTTAGACGGTTATCTGGTGTTAAAAGCTGAGTACGAAAAAGAAGCCACTGTTGATGTGGTTTCTGCAACTGTACTGAGCTCTGCTCAGCAGGACAAACTGATCGCGGCGTTATCACAGCGTTTAGCCCGCAAAGTTAAGTTGAACTGTAGCGTAGACCCGGCAGTTGTCGGGGGTATGTTAATCAAAGCCGGTGATATGGTTATTGATGGCTCAGTTCGCGGTAAATTAGACCGTTTAGCCACTGCGCTGCAGTCATAATTGGGGATTAGAGCATGCAACTGAATTCCACTGAAATCTCTGAACTGATCAAACAACGTATTGCTCAGTTTGAAGTTGTCAGTGAAGCTCGCAACGAAGGTACTATCGTCTCTGTAACAGACGGTATCATCCGCATCAACGGTCTTGCTGACTGTATGCAGGGTGAGATGATCGAGCTTCCTGGTAACCGTTACGCTATCGCACTGAACTTAGAGCGCAGCTCAGTTGGTGCAGTAGTGATGGGTCCATATGCGGACCTGCGCGAAGGTATCAAAGTAAAAGCCACTGGCCGTATCCTGGAAGTTCCGGTCGGTCCAGGTCTGTTAGGCCGTGTGGTCAACACCTTAGGTGAGCCAATCGATGGTAAAGGTCCGGTTGACGCTGCTGGTTTTGCACCGGTAGAAAAAATCGCACCAGGCGTTATCGACCGTCAATCAGTCGATCAACCGCTGCAAACTGGTTATAAGTCAGTTGACGCGATGATCCCAATCGGCCGTGGCCAGCGTGAGCTGATCATCGGTGACCGTCAGACTGGTAAAACAGCACTGGCAATCGATGCGATCATCAACCAGAAAACCACTGGCGTGAAATGTATTTATGTTTGTGTTGGTCAGAAAGCTTCGACCATCGCCAACGTAGTACGCAAGCTGGAAGAGCACAATGCCCTCGCCCACACTATCGTGGTTGTGGCTTCTGCTTCTGAAGCAGCTGCACTGCAATTCCTGGCGCCATACTCTGGCTGTACCATGGGTGAATACTTCCGTGACCGCGGTGAAGATGCGCTGATCGTATACGATGACCTGTCTAAACAGGCTGTTGCTTACCGTCAAATCTCCCTGCTGCTGCGCCGTCCACCAGGACGTGAAGCTTACCCGGGCGACGTGTTCTATCTGCACAGCCGTCTGTTAGAGCGTGCATCACGCGTTAACGAACACTATGTAGAACGTCTGACCAATGGCGAAGTGAAAGGCAAAACCGGTTCTCTGACTGCACTGCCAATCATCGAAACTCAGGCCGGTGACGTATCAGCATTCGTTCCAACCAACGTGATTTCAATCACTGACGGTCAGATCTTCCTGGAATCAGGCCTGTTCAACGCCGGTATCCGTCCAGCAGTTAACGCTGGTATTTCGGTATCGCGGGTTGGTGGTGCTGCTCAAACCAAGATCATCAAAAAGCTCGGCGGTGGTATCCGTCTGGCCCTGGCACAATACTCAGAACTGGCTGCGTTCGCGCAGTTCGCTTCAGACCTGGACGATGCGACCCGTGCGCAGTTAGACCACGGTCAGAAAGTAACAGAGCTGATGAAACAGCTGCAGTACGCGCCAATGGGCGTGGCTGATATGGGTGTTTCTATTTTCGCCATTGAAAAAGGTTTCATGAAAGACGTCGAAGTTGCCAAGATCCTGGACTTCGAAGCGGCCCTGCTGGCTTATATGCATGCAGAGCACGGCGCGTTCATGGCTGATCTGAACAAAACCGGTAACTACAACGACCAGATCGAAGCGACTATCAAAGGCGCTATTGAGAAGTTTAAAGCGACTCAGACCTGGTAACCAATTCGGGTGGTGGCGACATCACCCGGTTCGTTGAAATTTTCGGAGATTAGTCATGGCCGGCGCAAAAGAGATAAAAAGTAAGATCGGGAGTATTAACAATACTCGTAAGATCACCAGCGCTATGGAAAAAGTGGCAGTCAGCAAAATGCGCAGAGCGCAGGAGCGGGTTGCCCACAGTCGTCCATACGCTGAAGCTATGCGCAAAGTGATCGGTAATATCGCGAATGGCACCATCGAATACCGTCATCCGTTCTTAACAGAGCGTGACGTGAAAACCGTGGGTTACATTGTGATATCTACAGACCGTGGTCTTTGCGGCGGCCTGAATACCAACGAATTTAAGCGTGTATCACAAGACCTCAAAGCGTGGAAAGATAAAGGCGTTAAAGCTGAGTTTGCCGTGATCGGTAACAAAGCAACGGCTTTCTTCAAACGCTTCGGTGGCAAAGTGCTGGCGCAGCAATCGGGTTCAGGCGATAACCCACGTTTGGCTGATGTCATTGGTTCAGTCCGGGTCATGCTGAATGCATATTCAGAAGGCAAGATTGACCGTTTATATGTGGTTTACAACAAGTTTGTGAACACCATGAAACAAGAACCAGTGATCGAGCAACTCTTACCTTTGCCAAAAGCAGAGCTTTCAGCCAGAAAACACAGCTGGGACTACATTTACGAACCAGATCCGAAGGTTATCCTGGATAAATTACTGGATCGTTTCATTGAGTCTCAGGTCTATCAGGGCGTTGTAGAAAACGCAGCGAGCGAGCAGGCAGCGCGGATGGTGGCAATGAAGGCCGCTACCGACAACGCCGGCAGCCTGATGGACGAACTGAAACTGGTTTACAACAAGGCACGACAGGCAGCCATTACGCAGGAACTGAGCGAAATCGTCGGCGGTGCTGCAGCTGTTTAATGCTTGGTTAACAGGTTTGAGAAATTAGAGGAATTAACATGAGTCAAGGTAAGGTAGTCCAAATCATTGGCGCCGTTGTGGATATCGATTTTCCACAAGATGCGGTACCTGGTATCTATGACGCGTTAAACGTAACAAGCGGCGATCTGGCTGGTCTGGTACTTGAAGTACAACAACAGCTGGGTGGCGGTACTGTACGTGCCATCGCGTTAGGCTCCACTGACGGTCTGCGTCGTGGTGCTGAAGTTGCCAACACTGGCAAAGCTATTCACGTGCCTGTGGGTAAAGCCACATTGGGCCGTATCATGAACGTACTGGGCGAGCCAATTGACGAAGCTGGCCCAATCGGTGAAGAAGAGCGCATGCCAATTCACCGTGCAGCACCAAGCTACGAAGATCAGGCCGCTTCTAACGCGCTGTTAGAAACTGGTATCAAGGTTATCGACTTGGTTTGCCCGTTCGCAAAAGGTGGTAAAGTTGGTCTGTTCGGTGGTGCCGGTGTAGGTAAAACCGTAAACATGATGGAACTGATCCGGAACATCGCGATCGAGCACAGCGGTTACTCTGTATTCGCCGGTGTAGGTGAGCGTACCCGTGAAGGTAACGACTTCTACCACGAAATGAACGACTCAAACGTTCTGGACAAAGTATCACTGGTTTATGGCCAGATGAACGAGCCGCCAGGAAACCGTCTGCGTGTGGCACTGACCGGTCTGACTATGGCTGAGAAGTTCCGTGACGAAGGCCGTGACGTGCTGTTCTTCGTTGATAACATCTACCGTTACACGCTGGCCGGTACTGAAGTATCTGCACTGTTAGGCCGTATGCCTTCAGCGGTAGGTTACCAGCCAACACTGGCGGAAGAGATGGGCGTTCTGCAAGAGCGTAT
>CAMLNG010000179.1 GCA_946481195.1 uncultured Chromatiaceae bacterium | reverse complement strand
ATACATCGGGTAGGGATCGGCAAGCCGCACATGGCCATGGACGCCCGGTAACACCTGGCCATATAAATTCACTTCGACCTGGCTCGCCGCAGTGGCGGTACCGGCAGTGGCGGCCCCCAACAACACAGCTGCGAAAAGAAAACACTTGTTCATCATGCCTCCGGCGCTACTTCAGCACATGCTGATGAAGCTAATATGGCGAAGTCATCTGAACCTTTTCTGAATCCGTGCCGGCAATTGTGGTTGTTGCAGCGGCCAGCTTTTGGGGTCGAGCTGGAAAAATTGTTGCAACAACTGATACAGCTTCGGCTGACACTCAGCGAGATAGGCCGGCATTTCAAAGAACAATTCACTGAGCACGGCAAAAAACTCGGCCGGATTAGTTGCGGCATAAGGGTCAATCCAGGGCTGGATACCTTGTTGCAAATCCAGTTGCAGCCGGTCAAAGGCAGCTTGCATCAACAGCGGCCACTGTTGCTGTAGGTGCGGCGTAGGCAGCGGCGGGAAACCGTTGACACTGCCGGTTTGCTGGTCAAGCTGATGGGCAAACTCGTGGATCACCAGATTGCGGCCATCGTCGGCCACGGCTGCACCTGCCAGTGTGTGGCGCCAGGACAGGATGACCTGACCCTGTTGCCAGGATTCACCTTCCCGCCATTCGGTTTTTTCATGCACCACGCCTGCGCTGTCCGGCTGATTCAGATCCACGGCAAAGGCATCGGGATACACCAGGATCTGGCGTAATCCCGGGTAATCGTTGACCGGTAGCCGGGCAGTGAGCAGGCTGGCCTGCGCGGCAATCAGTACCCGCATCTGGTCGGTCACCGTCAGCCCGTCGCAGCCAACAAATTCAACTTCAGCGATAAATCGCTGCACCTGCTGCCGGATCTGCAGCTGGATATCCGGGGGCAGCGCCCGGTACATCGGCCAATGTTGCTGCAGGATTTTACGCCAGGCGGTAGGAAAAGCCTGTTGTGCCAGCTGCAGGCGGCGCTGGCGGCGACGGTACAACGGATAAAACACAGCGCCGAGCGCCAGTACCAGCAACAACAGTAAGACCAGGTCGCGGTTATAGTGTTGTAAAAAGTCTAAGAAGAATTGGGCGGACATCTCGCTCTACTGCGCCAGGATTTATTCTGCTGAGATGGGCGTGATTGTGGCAGAATTCAAGTTCTGGCCAACGCAACAACAATGGCCAACACAGGATCCTGGAGTGGTACTAATGAAAATATTCGAATTAAATCAAGAGTTTTCGGTTGCTCAAACCTTATTGGCCCAAATGCGCGACCCGGACATTCAGCAGGACCGCTGGCGGTTTCGGCATAACCTGCAGCGCCTTGGCATGTTGCTTGGTTATGAATTATCAAAAACATTGCAATATCAGACATTTCCATTACACACGTCGTTAGGAGTCGCGCGTGGCGCCGATCTGGATCAGCAACCTTTACTGATTTGTGTAATGCGGGCCGGTTTACCGTTTTATCAAGGCTTTGCAGATATGTTTGACCAGGCTGACAGCGGTTTTATCGGTGCTTATCGTCAGGCTGAACAGGCCGGCCTTGAACAGGATATTTTCCTAGGTTATAGCGCCAATCCGTCGATTGACGGCCGTGATGTGGTGTTAATTGACCCGATGCTCGCCACTGGTTCGTCGCTGCTCAAAGTCTGGCGTTTGCTGGCGCAAAGCGGCACTCCGCGTAGTCTGCACATTGCAGCAGCAATTGCAGCGCCGGAAGGGCTGGCTTTGTTGCAGCGTGAACTTGCTACTTCGGCGCATTTCTGGCTTGGCGCGGTCGACGAACGCCTCAATGAACAGGCCTACATAGTGCCGGGCCTTGGCGACGCCGGCGACTTATGTTTCGGCGAAAAGAGCTGACAACCTACCAGGTTCACTGTCGATGATGCCGGTGCAGGCGATACAGCAAAATGCTGACTGCCAGCACCACCAGCGGCAGACTGAGGTTCTGGGCGTCCTTCAGCGGTAGTTGCGGCCACCAGTGCTGGATGGATGCCAGTAGCTTGTCGCAAAGTGCCACGGCATAGTAGCTGATTGCCACCACTGAGACCCTTTCCACCGCGCGTTGCAGACTGAGTTGCAGCCGCACGCGCTGGTCCATCGACGCGAGCAGGCCGGTGTTTTGCCGTTCCAGCTGCAGATTGATGCGGGTACGCAGCAGCTCTGTCGAGCGACCCAGCCGGTTTGACAAATTGCGCTGGCGGTTTTGCACCGACTGCGCGGTGCGAAATGCCGGCGTCAGTCGTCGTTCAGAGAAATCCTGCAAGGTCATCATGCCGTCCACCTGTTGCTCGCGCAGCGCTTTTAACCGGTCCAGTGTCAGTTGGTAATAGGCGGCGCTGGCGTCCAGCCGGGCGTTATTATTGGCGATCAGATGCTCGGTCTGAGCGGATAATTGACTGATCTCGCGCAGTAACTGCTCGTCCGAGCCTTGCTGCTGCTCGATACGCTGCGTGATATCAGATAGTTGTTGCTCCATCAGATGTAACTGACTGAGCGCCTGACGGCTGGTCGGCCAGCCCAGCAAGCTCAGTTTGCGGTAATTACCAAGGTCGAATAGTTGCTGTACCAGCCGGGCTAATGCTGACGGCGATAATCCGTGGTCAAGCAGCAACATGCGGCCGGCACCTTCAGGATGTTTACGAAAATCAGTCCAGACTCTGGCTTTGCCGTCGGCAAGCAGGCTGGACATACAATGCTCGGCAGCAAACAGCGCACCGGCGTTTGCTTGCTCGGACGCTGGCAATACCTGTAGCTGAACGACACGAAATAACTGACCGGGCAGTGGATTAAACCAGTCCAGGCTCGGCAAAAAACTTAATGGGTCTTCAAAACCACTGGCCTGACCGGCTTTGATAAAACTGTATGTTGAAAACTCTGAGTGCCGCTCCCAGCGCAGCATCACATCGCCTAAATCCAGATTCAGATCCACATCGCCTTCCAGCAAAGCTACACCGTATTGGTGGGCGAGCTGCTGCAGCTGTTGAAATTCCTGTGGCCTTGAGGCGTGTCCAACCGTCAGCATCCAGTGACAGAGCCGGCAAGGTGCCTGCAGTGCAGGAAAAAATCGTTGCTGCAGTTCCTTTTCCAACAAATCGCGTTGTGGGTGATTTTTCAGGTTCAGCATAAGACCTCCAGCTCAATATCTGCAGTCTGCCAGCTTTGTATGTCAGAGCGGCGACAGCGCGTACAAACAGGAACCAGCAAACAGTGTTCCAATTCGGCTTGTCTTTAAGTGTCAGATTTTTAACAAAAAAATATTATCCGTTCGGCGCGGAGTGGGAAAAGGGTGCCAGTCTGGTGCAGCGGCAGGCAAAAAAGGTGCAGTGGCGAAAATGGCCATGTTACAGTGGTGCTTTCTTTATTCATGCAATGGTTAGTTGGCAATGGTGCCGGTAGAAGCGATCCTGATCCTGCTCAGTCCGATTTTTTTTCTGTTTATTGCCTTTGAGTGGTATCAAAGTGCCCGCCGCCAGAGTGGCATCTATCAATGGCGCGATTCATTGGCGAATTTTGTCACAGCAGCCATGCATCAGGCCGGCGATGCTTTGTCTTTGTTGTTACTGCTGCCACTGTTTTACTATCTGGCACAGTTTGCTTTGTTTGACCTGTCGTTTAATCTGCCGAACTTGTTGCTGTTATTTGTGCTGCAGGATTTTCTGTATTACTGGTTTCACCGCGCATCGCACCGGGTGCGCTGGCTCTGGGCGTCGCATGTGGCGCATCACAGCTCCAGACTGATGAACTTCAGTACCGCTTTTCGCCAGAGCCTGACTTACCCGGTGTCCGGTATGTGGCTGTTTTGGTTGCCACTGATACTGCTGGGGTTTGACCCCAAGCTGGTGTTGGCAGTGGTGGCCATTAATCTGGGCTTTCAGTTTTTTGTCCATACCCGCGCCGGCAGGCACTGGGGAGCATTGGGATATGTATTCAACACGCCATCCTGGCACCGGGTTCACCATGCCTGTAATGACATTTATATTGATAAAAATTTTGCCGGCGTGTTGGTCATTTGGGACCGGCTGTTTGGCACCTTTGAAGCTGAACATCAGGATATTCCCTGCCGTTTTGGTATTACCGATGATTTTGAGTCGGACAATCCGCTGACTATTACTTTCCATGAATGGCAGCGGATGCTGACCGATGCTGCCGCGACACCGGGCCTGGTTGCTAAAGGTAAGGTATTATTGGGGCCGCCACGACCTGAAAAATTAAATACAGCAGAGGAGCTGACATCTTGATTAACCTGAGCCTGATGGGCTTGTTTATCCCGACTTTTTTGTTTGTCTCAATCACGCCAGGGCTCTGTATGACGCTGGCGCTGACAGTCGGCATCAGTCAGGGCGTGCGCCGTGCTTTGTGGATGATGTGGGGCGAGTTACTCGGCGTTGGCCTGGTTGCGCTGGCTGCTGTGCTCGGTGTGTCGGCATTATTGCTCAGTATGCCCGGCCTTTTGACTGCGTTTAAGTGGCTGGGGGGCGCTTATCTGGGGTATCTGGCACTACAAATGTGGCAAAGCAAAGGCAAGTTGGCGATCCCGGAGCCGGGGCAGGCGCAGCAAAGTTCCCGCCGTGAACTTTTCACCCAGGGCTTTGTGACTGCGGTATCGAATCCCAAAGGCTGGGCCTTTCACATGGCGCTGTTACCGCCTTTTATCGACGCCAGCTTACCGTTTTGGCCTCAATTGCTGGTGCTGCTGACGATTATTCTGCTGCTGGAATTTGCCTCATTGTTGTTATATGCCAGCGGCGGCAAAGCGCTGCGCCTGCTGTTTATGCAGGAAGGCAACGCCAGACTGATGAACCGCATCGCTGCCGCCTTGATGGCCGGTGTTGGCATCTGGCTGGTGTTGTCTTAGCCAGCAAAGCACTCAGTCAAAACGCCAAATCAGACTGAACTGGCTCTGATAAAAGTTGCGTTGTAATGGCCAGCCCGCCCATTGGTCTCGACTGGCCTGATGGCTGTTCAGCCTGCTGAATTCAGTCAGCAGTGACCAGTGTTCGCTTAATGGATATTGCCAGGCGAAGGTCCAGTTATGACCGCGGCCGCTGTTGTCATCGCCGGCTGTCGCATCGCGGTCCCATTGCTGCCAATAGTCATATCGCAGTGTCGCCTGCCAGGTATCATGTTGATAATTCAGCAGAACAAAAGCGGCCCGGTAATCAATGAGCACAGTGTCATAGCCCATTTCGGTGTGGCCATCCAGATATTGACTGACCAGACGCCAGCGCTCGCTGAGTTGTTGCTGAAAGGCCAGTTGGTCAAATCTGTTCAGCCAGGCGTATTGCCCTTTTGCCAGCACTGTCGGATCGGCCCTGTTGTCATAATGATAAAAACGTAGTTCGCTGTCTTGCCGGTAAAGATAATGCAGGCCGCCATACCAACCGGTATGGCCGTCCAGTTCGGCGAACGGCTCAACCCAGTCCGGCTGAAACTCTAATGGATACCGGCGCAGGCTGGGGTAGTGCGCGAAGTCAACGCGCCCGCCAATCCGGGTTTGCAGGTTGTGCACGGCAAAACCGCGCCAGGCGATTAAACTGCCCAAGGGGTCGTTGTTGCGAAAAGCGCCTAAAACAGCTTGCCAGCTGTGGTCACTGTTAAAGGTCCGGCCGGGCCGGCTGAAATTCAGCTCCAGTGTTTTTGCCCTGAGTTCTTCGGCAAACCAGCTATTGATGGCGGAAAAGCTGCTGCTGTACGGCGAGCTCCAGACCAGATCCGTATTTTCCAGTGACAATGCCGGATAAAACCAGCCGGCTCTGACTTTGAGCCGATAGCCATCCAGCGGCAGCGGCTGATACTGCAGCCAGGCTTCAGTCAGACCGCTGGCGGCATCAAGCGCCTGCTGATGACTCAAATGCAGGCGTGCAGACCAGGGGCTGTCGGTGTTGATTTGCATAGCAGCCAGTATTGGTCCCGTGGTCAGGTGATCATCGCTGATCGCCAGCTGACCTGTGCCATGTTGCCACCAGGGGCCCAGACTGTCGGATTGCTCACTGTGTTGCACCCAACCCAGTTCGGCTTTTGCCTGCAGCTCCAGCCATGAGGTGAGTTCAGCACTTTGCAGACTGGCGCTTAACAACAGAAAAACAGCTGCAGATTGGCGAATAATGGGCATGTATAAAATCCAAGAACAATAAATGGCTAAAAACAAAGGTTTTTTAAAGCATGACACATGCAAATTTAGCAGTTTTATTTCCACTGCGGTGGCATTTATTCAGCCAGACTGCCTGCTATACTGCCAGCCGGAACCATTTGGCAGGCACTGGTTTGGGCGTGTGGCAGGCCAGGGGCTGCGCCCCTGCGTAACAGAATATCAATCCAGGCTATATGGAGCTTTTTAATGTCATTCATTCGTATTATTTGGTTATGTGTTGGCATATTGCCAGCTACTCTGCTGGCCGCAGAAGTGCAAATCAGGGTGCTGGACCAGCAAGGTGTACCGCTGGCTGATGCCGTTGCTGAGCTGCAACCGACACAAGCACCGCAAGCGCCTCAAGCTTCGCAGGCCGCAACCCTGCCTGAAGTTGCCCAAAAAGACCTGACTTTTGTGCCTTTTGTTTCAGCCGTGCCAAAAGGTAGCAAGGTGGAATTCCCAAATCAGGACAAAACCCGTCATCACGTGTATTCATTTTCGCCGGCAAAAGTGTTTGAACTGAAACTCTATGCCGGCAAACCGGAAGCGCCGATTCTGTTTGAAAAAGCCGGAATCGTGGCGTTAGGTTGCAATATCCACGACTACATGCAGGCGTTTATTTATGTCGGCGACAGTCCTTATCTGGCAGTTAGCAACAACGAAGGGGTGTCGCAGCTGACAGCGGTGCCGGATGGTCAGTATCAGTTGAAAGTCTGGCATCCCTGGCAGGATGCCGACTTACCCACAGTCCCGGTGAATGTGCCTGCTGGGACAGTGATTGAAATCAAATTGCCGGTAACCCGGCAGGAAAAACCGCAAAAACCCAAGAAGGGTTTTGGCAATTCGTATAACTGAGCTTTTCAGCGTTTTATTAATAAAGGAATCGATATGGCTACTGTGACTCTTAAAGGCAATCCGTTTCAAACTGTTGGCAATTTACCGGCTGTTGGCGCCAAGGCGCCGAATTTTGTTGTAACAGGGGCAGGTCTTGCTGATGTATCACTGGCAGATTTTGCCGGCAGCCGGTTAGTGCTGAATATTTTCCCAAGTGTGGATACCCCGACTTGTGCAACCTCTGTGCGTAAGTTCAATCAGGCACTGAGTAGTCTGAACAATACCAAAGTGCTGTGTGTTTCTGCGGATCTGCCTTTTGCCCAGGCCCGTTTTTGCGGCGCTGAAGGTCT
>CAMLNG010000178.1 GCA_946481195.1 uncultured Chromatiaceae bacterium | reverse complement strand
TGATATCGTCACCACCGGCAGCAGGAGCCGCTGCCGCAGGAGTTACTGCTTTAGTTGGTGTTGAAATGACAGCAGGTGTAGTTTCAGTCTGACCCGGGATAAATGATCCTTTGCCATGCAACTGATCGAGAATTGCTTCGAACTCATCATCAGTGATATCTGAACTGTCAGAACTTATCGCAACAGGCGCAACTGGAGCCGGCGTACTGTCCCGGCCTGGCGCGCCTGAGCCGTGCAACTCATCAAGCAGACGCTCAAACTCATCTTCATTGATATCATCTAATGAGCCTGAATCAGCAACTGCCTCAACTTCTGTTTCATAAGATACTGCTGCATCAAAGGATTCGATGCTCATCTCAGGTTCTTCTGCGGCGACATGTGGAATATGTACAGATTCACCTTCGCCTTCCGGTTCGCTCAACCGATGCAGGGCTTCAAGCAATTCCGGATTGGCAGGTTCTAATGGCTGATGGGCCTGAACATTAGCGAACATTTCGTTAATAGCGTCAAGTGCTTGCAGGATGACATCCATCAATTCGGATGTTACCCGACGCTTGCCGGTTCGAAGGATATCAAACACGTTTTCCGCACCATGACAGGCATCAACCAGCTCTGTCAGCGATAAAAAACCAGCGCCACCTTTAACCGTATGAAATCCACGAAAAATTGCGTTCAGCAAAGCAGAATCGTCGGGGTTGTTTTCTAGTTCGACCAACTGTTCCGCTAATGCTTCAAGGATCTCGCCGGCTTCGACTAGGAAATCCTGTAAAATATCCTCATCTAAATCAAAGCCCATGCCACTTTACCTCTCTCAGAACCCTAAACTCGATAATAAATCGTCAACATCATCCTGCCCCTGCACCACGTCATTCCGGCTGGCGGCATCGATAATTGGCCCTTCGGCCTCATGGCCTGCTTTCGGTTTGCGCACTGCCGCGGGTTTTGCTTCCGCGGCGACAGTGACATGGCCAAATGCGGTGAGTAAGCCGATTAGGCTGTCTTCAACTTCCCGAACCAATTCAATAACACGGCGCAAAATTTGACCAGTCAGATCCTGAAATCCTTGCGCCATTAAGACTTCTGTCATAGACCCCTGCAGCGCCGCTACATTGGTCGATGATTCATGCAAAAAGCTGTTTAAACTATGGCATAAGGCTTTGAATTCACCAAGTTTCATATTCCTGGTCATCAATTTTTGCCATTCCGGAAGTATTGCGTTTAAGCTAACACCTAACTTATCTGCAATAGGCAAACACGACTCAACCGCGTCCATTGTCTGGTTCGCGGCTTGTTCAGTCATATCAATAACATGGGAAAGCCGGCGTTTGGCATCAGGGATATCCTCTTCCAGTAAGTTACTGATAGAAGGATCCACCTGGAAACTTTTTAATGAATCGTGCAGTTGACGCGTCAGTTTTCCAACTTCAGCAAAGAGTTCTGAAGAGCCGGGGACAGCAAGCCCCTGAACCAGCTCATTGGCAGCGTCCTGCTCGCCCATCTCTAACAACTGCACAAGTTCGCGCGCCTGTTCTAGGGTGATAATAGGTGCCGTATATGCAGACATAGCGCCACTCCTGTGTCAGATACGGATTAACCTAAGCGCTCGAAGACTTTTGATAACTTCTCTTGTAAAGTTGCAGCAGTGAAAGGTTTGACGATATATCCATTCACACCAGCCTGAGCAGCCGCGATAATTTGTTCTTTTTTGGCTTCAGCGGTGACCATCAGAACCGGGATATGTTTTAACTTGGCATCAGCCCGGATCGCGCGTAATAAATCGATCCCTTGCATACCTGGCATATTCCAGTCGGTGACGACAAAATCAAAATCACCATTTTGCAGCATTGGCAGAGCCGTGCTGCCATCATCTGCTTCCTGTACGTTGGTAAAGCCCAAGTCACGTAACAGGTTTTTAATGATGCGTCTCATAGTAGAAAAGTCGTCTACCACGAGAATTTTCATATTTTTATCCAAAATCCCCTCCGACGAGATACCCCAGTGGTTATCCTAAAAATTACAACCAGTCCTGCATCCGCGACCGGAGCCGCAACAACGCCTGACTATGAATCTGACTGACCCGAGATTCGCTGACGCTGAGCACTTCGCCAATCTCTTTTAAATTGAGTTCGTCATTATAATAGAGCGACAATACTATTGCCTCACGCTCCGGTAAGCTACTGATATTTTTTACCAATGCTTGTTGGAACGAATCGTTGGCCTGCTCTTCAAACAGTTGGTCGTCTTGTTTGTCATTTGCAGTGACCAACACATCTTCACTGATGCCTAAATCTTCCATCCCAATGATGCGGCCATTGCTGGCATCACTGAGCATGTGATGATACTCATCTAAAGTTATATCAAGTTTTTCAGCAACTTCAACATCTTTTACGTCGCGGCCTAATGTTGCTTCCAATTCGGCGATTGTTTCAGCAATCAGACGGGAATTACGATGTACGGATCTGGGTGTCCAGTCACCGCGGCGGATTTCATCCAGCATCGAACCCCGGATACGAATACCGGCAAAGGTCTCAAAACTGGCGCCTTTGGTACTGTCAAAATTTTTCGCGGCTTCAATCAGGCCAATCATGCCTGACTGTATTAAATCATCAACCTGCACACTGGCCGGTAAACGGGCCAACAAGTGGTATGCAATGCGTTTAACCAGAGGAGCATGCTTTTCAACCAGCAACTGCAGCTGATTATTTCCGCCATATGCAGCTAAACGACTATTCACATCACCCCCCGCCTTTCGGACTGCGGCTGTACGAGTTGCTCTAGGAAAAATTCAAGATGGCCGGATGCACTGGGTGGCACCGGCCACTGTATCGCTCGGGTCGCCAGAGTTTTGACGGCAAGCGAGGCCGGCGTTTTCGGGAAAGCATCTACGAATGCTTTTTGCTTCCGCGCTGCTTTGCGCACATTTTCATCAAATGGAATGGTGGCAACCAGCTCAAGTGTGACATCGAGGAACCGGTCAGTCACCCGACTTAATTTGGCAAACAGCTCCTGGCCTTCTTTCAGGCTGCGAACCATATTTGCCACAATTTTAAAACGTTGTACCGCGTGCTCTCGGCTCAGAATTTTCATCAGTGCATAAGCATCAGTGATAGAAGAAGGCTCGTCACAGACTACGACCAGCACATCTTGTGATGCACGGGAAAAGCTCAGCACCATGTCTGAGATACCAGCAGCTGTATCGACCAGTAACACATCAAAAGCAGTGCGCAACTCACTAAAAGCTCTGATAAGTCCTGCATGCTCGGCCGGGCTTAACTCTGTCATCGATTGTGTGCCTGAGGTTGCCGGCACAATTTTAATGCCAAACGGCCCTTCAATCAGGATATCGTCCAGTTCCGCTTCACCGGACAGGACATGAAACAGGTTCTTCTCCACGCGTAGGCCCAGCATCACGTCGCAATTGGCTAGTCCCAAATCCGCGTCCAATACCAGCACCTTTTTACCCATCTGGGCCATCGCCATGGCGAGATTCAGTGTGACGTTGGTTTTACCAACACCACCTTTTCCACCTGTAACTGCGATTACTTTTACCATCTGCTGTTTCATTCTTCTCAGGCCGCTGGCTTGATCATACATTAATTCATGATTATGCATAGGTTCCATCCGCCCGGGCTGTTACATCCTGATACCACTGATGTCCTGCACTGGCGTGTGCCAGACGTAACTGCTCAGCCTGGTCGATCATGGCTTTCGCCTGCGCAGCTTCAATATCTTCAGGCACCCGTTGACCATTGGTCAAATAACTGACTGGTAAAGCATTTTGAATTGCGATATTGATAATCTCACCCAAGCTTAAGCATTCATCAAGTTTTGTGAAAATACAACCCGACAGTGAAATTCGTTTGAAGTGCTCCACTGTTTCCTGCATAACGCGGGCTTGTGAGGTCGCAGACAATACCAGATAACTTCTTATTTTGACACGTGAATTATGCATCAGAGCGGACAGTTTTTCAGCAAGTCGTACGTCGCGCTGACTCATACCCGCCGTATCAATCAGAATAAGTTTACGCTGCTGTAACTGAGTTAACAGAATGGCCAATTCTTCATGGTCTTTCGCCTGTTTGACCGGACAGCCGATAATGCGACCAAAAGTGGCCAATTGTTCAAAAGCGCCAATACGGAAAGTGTCGGTGGTGATTAGCGCGACCTGATCTGCCCCATGTAAACGGGCAAACTGTGCTGCCAGTTTCGCCACAGTTGTGGTTTTACCGACTCCGGTTGGCCCAACCAGAGCGACAACGCCACCGCGGCGCATTAAATCGTCATTGGTGGTAGTCAGCTGGCCAGCTAACAATTCAAGTGCGCAGTCCCAGGCTTCACCATCAGCGATATCTTCCGGCATAAAGCAGGCAAGCTGATCAGCCATGGCCTCGCTTAAGCCCAGTTGCTGCAGCTTTTCAATCACCAATGCCCGCACTGGTTCACGACGAGCCAGGTCTTGCCACATCAGGCCGGAAACCTGATGCTGCAGCAGCTGCTTCATCGAGTTCATTTCCTGACGCATAGTGTCAAACTGCTGTTGCATCAGTTGCATATTTTGCTGCTGCAGTTTGTTCAAATCCGCCATCATGGTTGATGATATGGCAGGATTTTGACGCTCTGGCGCAGGAGCAGCTTTTGTTTTTTGTAATAAAGGTGATTGGATCGGCTCGGCAACTGTTTTTGTCGTCAATTTTCTGTCACCGCCGCCAACCGGCTCGACATGCGCTTTTTGCTGTTTAATCATTTGCCGCGCCAACAGCGCCCGCAATGAATCAGCCGGCACCTCCTGCTCAGGTTCATCATCATCGACACGGATGTTTAGGGTGCTACCTGCGGTGGAGGCCATCGGTTTTTGCTGTGGTTCTGCCACGGCAGCCTTAGCTGGCGTGGCTTCCGGGTCAACGGCAGCGACCAGTTCAATACCACCGGCGACCTTTTTATTCGACAAAATAATGGCATCAGGGCCTAAAAATTCTTTCACTTCTGCCAAAGCAGTGCGCATATCTTTTGCTACAAAGCGCTTAATTTTCATCGTTTAAACTCCTAACCCGCCTGGCCAACCACACTGACGATACGAACCTGTTTGTCATCAGGGATCTCCTGATACGACAACACCCGCAATCCTGGAATGGTGTATTTCACAAATCGTGCCATCACACTGCGTAAAATGCCGGACGTCAGCAGGACTGCTGGTTCTCCCGCCAATTCCTGTTGTTGTGACGCATCGCGCAGTGACTGCTGAATGCGTTCCGCCAAACCAGGTTCAATGCCGGCGCCATCGCTGCCGGCAGCCTGCATCGATTGATGTAACATCTGTTCCAGCTCAGGTGCAAAGGTCATCACCGGAATTTCGGCAGCACCGGCAGCGACTTCCTGAACAATGAGGCGGCGCAGCGCGATACGGCAAGATGCAGTCAGCACATCAATGTCCTGACTGCGTGCGCCGGTATCCACCAGCGTCTGAGCAATAGTACGCATATCACGGATAGGCACGCCTTCATGCAACAGATTTTGCAGTACTTTGACCACTGAGCGCAGCGGCAGCGTATCCGGGACCAAAGCCTCGGCCAGCTTCGGTGAAGTTTTTGCCAGCATATCCAGCAGATTTTGTACTTCTTCGTGGCCTAGCAGGCTGGCCGCATTATTAGTCAGGATTTGGCTGAGGTGAGTTGCCACGACCGTGGCCGCATCCACCACGGTATAACCCAACGTTTGCGCATGTTCCCGCTGATTACGTGGGATCCAGACCGCTTCCAGCCCAAACGCCGGGTCTTTCGTTGGAATGCCTTTTAAGCTACCAAACACCTGCCCCGGATTGATTGCCAGCTCGTTATCATGTCGCAGCTCAGACTGGCCGGTATTGACGCCCATCAGGGTCACGCGATAAGTGTTAGGTTCCAGGTCGAGGTTGTCGCGGATATGCACCGCAGGGATCAGGAATCCAAGCTCTTGTGACAATTTCTTCCGCACGCCTTTGATCCGTGCCAGTAACTCGCCCCCCTGAGCCTTATCAACCAGCGGAATTAAGCGATAGCCGACTTCGAGACCAATGACATCGACCGGATGCACATCGTCCCAGCCAATTTCTTTTTGCGGTGCTAAATCCGCTGCCGGGACCAGCTCGGATCTGGATTGGCCGGCCGCCACTGCAGGCGCCTGACTACGTTTATGGATTAGATAAGCCGCTCCGCCCAATAAAGCAGCCAGACTCAAAAACGCCAGATGTGGCATGCCTGGCACTATACCCATAATGGTCAGTAACATGGCAGAGACAATCAGCACCTTCAGGTTGCCGAGCTGACCACTCATTTGTTCACCGAGGTCAGCCTCTTTATTTTGTCGGGTGACAATGATGGCGGTGCCGATTGACAGCAATAACCCTGGGATTTGCGCAACCAGGCCATCACCGATCGTCAGCAGTGTATACACTTCCAGCGCATCGCCAAATGCCAGATCGTGCTGTAAAGTACCGATAAAAATACCACCAATCAGGCCGACAAATAAAATTATCAGACCGGCAACGGCGTCCCCTTTGACGAATTTGGTCGCACCGTCCATCGAACCATAAAAATCAGCTTCGGCGGTGACTTCTTCCCGGCGTTTGCGCGCCTGGTCCTGGTCAATAAACCCTGAGTTTAAGTCCGCATCAATTGCCATTTGCTTACCGGGCATCGCGTCCAACGTAAAACGGGCGGTAACTTCTGCGATCCGGCCAGCACCTTTGGTCACCACGACAAAGTTGATGATGATCAAGATGGCAAAGACCACAATACCCACAGCGTAGTTACCGCCGATCACTACGTGACCGAAAGCTTCGATCACCGCACCAGCCGCATCGGGGCCGGTGTGCCCTTCCAGCAGCACTATCCGGGTACTGGCGACGTTTAAGGCCAGGCGCAGAATGGTTGCAACCAAAATCACCGACGGAAAAATCGCAAAATCCAGCGGCTTTCTGACATAGATAGTGACCAGCAACACCACCAGTGCCAGCGCAATATTAAAAGAGAACAGGATATCGAGCAGCAGCGGCGGTAACGGCAGCACAATCATGGCGAGTGCCGCCAGGATCAGCAAAGGCGTGCCAGTCCCTTTCAGATGTTGTAATTGCGAACGATCAAATCGTGTCAGGACATTGGCTAGCTGCATCGGAATTCCGCCGGAAAATTGACATTCAGTCTACCAAGGCAAAATTCGTTCCATCAGCGCAATGCTAGGGCGTGTCGACGTTTGGTGTTTGTTTTTGCAGCAGTTTGGCAGCTTTTTATGCAAGGCAGTGCGAGAGCGGTGTAGTTATTCTACACAAACGAGCACTAACGCAGCAGAAAGAGCTGCCAAACGCTGCCC
>CAMLNG010000177.1 GCA_946481195.1 uncultured Chromatiaceae bacterium | reverse complement strand
CCAATAATTCTGCCCATAATTTACTCCGCTCTATAATTTGGAACAATTTCATTGTGTTGACTGGTTAATGGGGTTTACCCCTGATCGATTCAAGGTTATTCCAACAAAAATTTTCATTTTTCTGCGTTTAACGGGGCAAAACAGCGGGTAAAAGCGGGAACTTCAGCCAATCCGCACAGTCGGCTAATCTGTAGCGAAGGAATTTTCGTACCCAAGGCCAACCAGCACCGTTATAATCGCTGCCATTGTTCTTACGGAGACACCCAGCATGCCATTACTCGACAGCTTTACCGTTGACCACACCATTATGAAAGCCCCCGCCGTGCGCGTAGCGAAAAAAATGACCACGCCAAAAGGCGATGACATCACTGTGTTTGACCTGCGTTTTTGCGTACCGAACCAGGAGATTCTGTCAGAAAAAGGCATCCATACACTGGAGCATTTGTTCGCAGGTTTTATGCGTGACCATTTAAATGGCAACGGCGTTGAAATCATCGACATTTCGCCGATGGGCTGTCGCACCGGTTTTTATATGAGCTTAATTGGCACGCCGGATGAAGCGCGCGTCGCGAAAGCCTGGCAAGCTGCGATGAATGACGTACTGCAGGTGCAGGACCAGAATAAAATCCCTGAACTGAACGTGTATCAGTGCGGTACTTACGAGATGCATTCGCTGGAAGAAGCCCGCCAAATCGCGCAGAACATCATCGACCGTGGTGTCGGCATTAACCGCAACGACGAGCTGACACTGGCACCCGAGTTTTTAAACCATTAATTCAGCAAGTGAAGTTTGATAAAACGCCGCGAAAGTGGCGTTTTTTGTTTTCAGGCGCGGCGCAGATTATCGTGTAACAGCTGACGCAGCGCGGACGGCTGCTTGGCGCGGGTGGCGGAAGTCGCATAGTAATTCGAAGTATCGTTTTTCACCCGGTTTAAGATCACGCCACCAATATTGACGCCCGATTGCGATAACAACTCCATTTTGGCGGCAAAATCTACCAGTGGTGTTTTTTTCACGTCGACGACTAATTCAAGCTTACCTACACACTTGGCCACCACCATCGCATCCGACACGGACAAAATCGGCGGGCATTCGATAATGACGCGGTCGTATTTTTTCGCCAGCACTTTGAGCACTGCATCAAACCGTGGCATCGACAAAAACAGTAAGGGGTTCATCGGCCGGATGCCGGATGGCAACACATCGGCGTTCAGTTCTTTACTGTAAAACACACATTGCTCAAAAGTATGGGTTTTGGCCAGTAAGTTGGTTAAACCCGGCCTGTGCGGGTTTTCGCCGAGTGCTTCGGCCAGCGCCGGAAAACGTAAATCAGCATCAATGATAATGACCCGTTCCAATTCGGAAAATGACTTGGCCAGTTGTAGACAAATACTGGATTTACCTTCATTCGGCGAGATGGACGTCAATGCCAGCAACCGTTGTGTACTAAGTTGTTTATCCAGCAGAATATTAGTGCGCAGCGAACGGATGTATTCCTGATACAGCGTATATTGTTTACCGGATTGCTGGATCACCGGCAAATTCCGGTCAATACCTTTGATGCGGATTTGCGGCACCACGCCCAGCAACTTGTAACCGTAGCGACTGGCAATATGGCGGTATTTCGACGTTACATCAGCAAAGAAATGCAGACACAGCACCAGAAATATCGCGCTGATGAGGCCAAGCACCAAAGCCGCTACCGATAATAACAACCGTTTGGGTCCGATAGGCCGGACCGGCACTACTGCCGGATCAACCACAAAGATACTCGAGGTTTTATTGATGTCTTTCATCAGCTCGGTTTCTTTCATTTTGTCGGACAAAGTGGTCAATAAATGCAGGTTAGCCTGAATTTCTGCCTCAAGCTTTTTGTGAGTCTGCCCCACTCCGACCAGCTGTTCGAGCCGTGCTGTTGCTGCATCAGCTTTGGCTGCCGTTTCCTGTAAGGTGCGCTGCAAATCACGCTGCCGGATCTGCAGATTACTGGCAAGCTTATTCACTTCGCCGTTGAGCTGTTGGCTCGCCACTTCAATTTTGCGGTTCGCTGCGATGTAACGCGGATGTTTCTCCAGATAACTGAGACGTAACTGGGCAAAATCCGCCTGTAACATCGATAACTGTTGTTGCAAGGACGCAATCACCGGCACCGAAGCCACTTCAGGGATAGTGATCAGCACATCGTAGTTCTGCCCAGCCTGCTGAATTTTTCCCAGCAGCACCGCCAGCTCTTCCAATTGTTTTTGCAGCTGCCGGCGTTCGCTGAACAACTGTGCGATTTCCTGCTTGGTCAGTTCAATATCACTGCCAATATCGATGATATTGCGCTCCTGACGGAACAGCTGAAGCTTTTGTTCAGATTCGGTCAGTTTGGCTTTGACATCATCAACCCGCTGTTTAATCCAGTCGCTGGCCTGGTGATTATGTTGCTGCATCAGGCCCGACTGATAATTCATAAAATGGTTGGCGACCTGATTCACAATTTCAGTGGCGATGTAAGGATTGTGATGGCTGAAGGAAATTTGCAACAACGTGGTTTTGGGCACTGCCTGCACCGATAAGCCGCCAAGCAGCGCAGCGACATCGTCGCGGCGCCGGTCATCGGGGATGCCTAATTCCAAATCAGCTGGCAAAGCCTGCACTACATCCTGGGCAAACTGAGTCGACGTCAGTAGTTTAATCTGCGTATCCAGTTCTTCGTTGCCGCCGCCCATACCGGGGATCAGCGACTGTAACGGATTGGCTGCCAACACACTTTTGAGCATCAGGGTGGTATCAGCACGGTATACGGACGGTAGCTGCGCGACAAAAGCTGTGACTAAGGCAAAAATGACGGCGGTTATCACCACAATCAGCCAGCGCCGCGCCGACAAAATAGCCAGAATAACGCTGAGTTCAATCACGTCACTGGCGGGCGGCGCACTGCGTTGCGGTTCAGCTTGCATCAGAAGAAGCTCTTATCAATCTTGATCACATCACCGGGTAGGATGATGGTATCGGCTTCAGCTTTAAAGGTCGCTTTATCCGCGCCACGCTGAATGTGCCAGCTACTGCGGGAGGCGCGGTCTAACAAACCGCCGGATAAAGCAATCGCCTGTTCCAGCGTGATATCAGGCTGATAATCATAACTGCCCGGATTTCGGACTTCACCATAAATGAAAAATGGCCGGTAGCTGTCAATGGTGATAGACACACTCGGGGACACCAGATAACCGTCCCTCAGCCGTTGCTCCAGATATTCTTTGGCACTTTGTTGGGTGTGGCCTGTCATTTTGATACTGCCAAGTAATGGCATATCAATGTAACCTTGCTGACTGATTTCGGCGGTCACCGACAAATCCGGTTCCTGGTATACACTGATTTTCAGCGCATCACCCGGCCCGAATTTGTAACTCTGCAGGCCAGAGGTTGCAAGCTGTTCAGCCAGCACAACGGCCGGCCATAACAGCAGCAATCCCAGCAGCAGACGCACTGTCACCATGCCCAGCTCACTTCTGCGCTGAGTTCAAGCCGGTCACGGTCTGGTTGTTGCTCGCGGCTTTGCTGCACCTGGCTCACCTGCAGCAGACTGCGCCATTGCTGCGCCCACTGCCATTGCCAGCTGGCGCTGAACGCGTCGCGCGTGCGACGGTAACTGCTTTGGTCCAGCCGGCTGACTAAACGACTCAGACTGGCGGAAAACTGATGTGATTGATCATACTGCCAGTGCATGGCCGCAAGATGCTCAGTGTCCAGCTGCGAAATACTCTGGCTGGCGTAAGATAAAACCGAGCGCCGGCCACTTTGCAGTTCGAGCTGCCAACGCCCATCGAGTTGCCACAGATTATTCAGCTGCCAATAACTCCCCGCCGAATCCTCCAATTGCTGGCCGGCAAAACTACGGACAAAACGACCAGCAGTCAGGCGAAAATACTGCTGTCCGGTCCATTGCACTGCAACACCGGCACCATATTGATTCAAATCAGAATCACGTTGATTTTGCTGTTCCTGCCGCCGGGCGATATCCAGTACCAGCGCCACGTTTTCATTCAGTTTGTGACTGTAATTGACGGCCGCCATGTCGCTGTCTAATTGCGAAAACAGCTGATCGCGAACCTT
Organism: uncultured Chromatiaceae bacterium; assembly: GCA_946481195.1. The sequence goes on along the minus strand of CAMLNG010000177.1, from coordinate 3,270 downwards.
TTGCCGGCGCTGTTCTGTGGCGAGTTTTATCTGCAAGTTTTGTGTATCCGGCGCCCGGCCAAAACTCAGGGCAGTTTGAAAACCTTGCTGGGTTTCATCCAGCGCCCCGGCGTCGTTATTGAGAAATTCAGCAGCGGCGTCACCAGCCAAAAATTGCTGTTTATTCAATGTGGCTTGCAGGGACAGATCCGTTTGTGGTGTGAGAAATAAACGTAATTCAGGCTTTAACTGATACAAAGTGGTGTTCAGCTCGGTCTGGTCAAGATAGTTCTGGCGTTGTACCTGCAACGGCAACTGTACGCCAAAACCTTCAAATAACCCCAGCCAGTCCCAGTTCAGACCGGCGTAAAGCTTTTGGTCCTGAGTTTGCTGCGCTGTGGTATTAAATAAATTGTTACTGCTGTGCACCCCGGCAACGGTGCTGACGTCGTGATGGGCTTGTTCCCAGTCTGCTGCAGATATCTGCGCTGAAGTGACGATGAAAAGAGGTATAAATCCGGTTAAATACGACCTGTTCATGCAAAATGCTCTTGAAAAATAAAATATCCATATCTTCCTTTTATTTTTCCCTTATCTGCATGTTAATGGAGAACGCATAAAAAACAAAGCCTTTATACCGGTTCTCCGCTAAAACATTGTAAATTTAATGATCTAGTTCCTGGGCTTTGCCGCGCCAGATCGTTGTAAGCGCACATGAGTAAAAAGAGCCACAGTCAACAGACTGCGGCTTGTTTGCAGGAGCCAATAGTATTGCCAGCTTAAATCCTGAATTGGGCGACAACCTGATTTAATGCCGAGGCAGAGTTGTCCAGCTGCAGTGCTTCGCCAGTCAGTTCTTCGGCGTGCTCTGCCGTATTGTCTACCAGGGCCGTAATAGCGGTCAGACTGCGGTTAATATCGTCTGCGACTATGGTCTGCTGCTCAGTCGCCACCGCGATTTGCGTGCTTTGTTGTTGCACCACCACAATAGCCGCGCTGATCGCCTGCAGTGACTGTTGCATAGCACGCGCCCGCTCGGCACTGATTTCGGTCTGACTGCGGCCTTGTTCCATCGCATCTTCTGCCTGTTTGGCAATCGCCTGCAGTTTTTCCACCATACGGCGGATATCGTCGGTACTTTCCCGGGTACGGCCCGCCAGCGAACGCACTTCATCCGCGACCACAGCAAAACCACGGCCCTGCTCACCGGCCCGCGCGGCCTCAATCGCGGCGTTTAATGCCAGCAGATTGGTCTGTTCAGCGATGCCTTTAATCACATCCACCACAGTACCGATATTTTCAGACTCCTTGGCAAGACCAATCACCACATCGACCGCCGCACGCATGCTTTGATTCAGCGAATCCATATCGGCGACTGCCAGTTGCGACAAAGTTGCGCCCTGCTGACCACGGGCATCCGCATCTGCCGCCGCCTGACTGGTGGACTGCGCATTACGGCTGATTTCCTGCACTGTGGCGGCCATTTCAGTCACAGCCGCTGATACTGAATCAATCTGGGCTTTTTCGTGCTGAATTTCCTGGTTGGTCAGACCCACCACCTGATTCAGATGTTGACTGGATTGTTTGACCTGCTCTGCCTGTTGCTGCGTTTGCGCCAGCGATTGGCGCAACTTACTGACGAAGGTATTAAAGTGTCGTGCCAGCGCGCCAACTTCATCCTGGGCTGCAATATCAATCCGGCGGGTCAAATCACCGTCACCGCTGGCAATGTCCTGCATCGCAGCTGTCAGTTGCTGCAACGGTCTGGTGATCACTGTGGTCGTCAGCAAAATGCTGCCAGTGATTAATGCCAGGATTAACAAAGCACCAGCGATAGACCACTGCACTGCACTTTCAATCGGCGCATCTATTAACGCTGCCGGGATCAGGATACCGACCAGCCAGTTCATTTGCGGGAAGTCACGGCTGACCGGCTGGTAAGCAACATAATAATCAGCACCATTGAGGCGGACTGCGGCAAAGCCAGCCTGGCTTTGTATTGCTGCTTTGCTGATCTCAGCAAAGCCATGGCTGCGCTCTATCTTGCTGTCAAATGCAGCGATTGGATCATTCGCTTTTGTGGTAATACCGGCCCGTTCTGAAAAATGCACAATCTGGCCTTTGCCATCCAACAGAAACGGCAAGCCTTCGCCCTGATAGCGGATTGTTTCTACTTTATCACCCACTTTATTGATATGCAGATCCAGACCACCCACGCCGAGCAAAGTACCGTCCGGCAGGTAGACCGGCCCTTCAACTACCGCAGAAACGATGCCGGTCGTAAAATCCGCCGATGGTGAACCGACAAAAAACTTATTGTGCTGCATCGTCTCGATGTACCAGGGACGTTGACTGGCAAAATAACCTTTGTCTACGACACCTTTGTCCGGTCCATCCACATCAACACCGGTTCTGGAGTCTTCGCGGAAGTACTCATCGGAACGGGTCAGCGCAAAAAAGGCCGACAGGATGTTGGCATCACCACCACTGATGGTTTTAAAAGTCGCATTAATTTGCGGATACCCCGGGGCGGTCGCGAGATCGGTGCCGCGGCCCGGATAATTGACAAACCACTGCTGGAATTGCGGGCTGTGTAAAAACGTTTTGGCGACCTGAGCATATTCAGCAAAAAACTGACCTACCGAGACCGCTTCTTTTTGCATCAGACTTTGTGCTTCCGCCTGCACCTGAGCTCTGGTTTGTGCAGCAATTTGCTGGATCACTAACAGCGCAGCAATGGCCAGTAACACAGCCGTAGAACCGCCAACGGCTAATAGAATCTTCTTTTTTATTGATGTTATTTTTTGATACAACATAATTCCCCCAAACATGTGCGGAACCATCAAATCACAACATCAGAATTAAATCCAGTCGGTACCCAATTTCAGTTAAATTAATGATCTATAAGGTGTTATCTAATTAAGCAGCGGCTGAATTGCGCCATTGTTGTGCAGCGCCAACATCCTAACGCGCCAGACTGCTACTGCGCTGCGGTCAGACTCAATCAATTGCATAATTTTGGTGCAAAACCGTCTATTGTACCGGAATGGCGCAACTTCAGCTGTACCAACAGGAAGTGCAGGAAGATTGTGGCTTTAGCTGGTCCCGCAGGGATTTTTTGCCCGGACGGCAAAAACACTGAAAAGCAGGAAGCGTTTTTGGACAGCTTTAGCTGGTCCCAAAGGGATTTTTGCCCGGATGGCAAAAACAAAAAAACCTGCATTAAGCAGGTTTAAATGGCGGACGCAGGAGGATTCGAACCTCCGACCGCTCGGTTCGTAGCCGAGTACT